>NZ_JAGTJY010000306.1:0-3927 GCF_018195695.1 Achromobacter sp. Marseille-Q0513
GCGCACCGCATGCATGCGGGGTCATTCCTGGCGGTGGCGCGCAGGGCCGCCCTGCGTTGGGGTTGCGGCCTGGGTGCATGTGCCGGCTCCGTGGCGCGCGGGGGCTTGGGGGGGGGGGGAGCCGGACGCACCGTCGGCCAGCGTGCCGCCAGGTCGGGCGGGCAGGGATTGCGGCACCGCGGCGATGCGTCCGCGACGCTCGATGCGGCCCGACTGCGGCGGCAGTTCGCCGAGCAGCAGACGCAGCAGCAGCGTCTTGCCCGCGCCATTGCGGCCGACCAGACCGTGGCGCGCCGCGCCGAAATCGTGGCTGGCGTCGTCCAGCAGCATGCGGCCGTCGGGCAGCGCATGGCTGACGTGGCGCAGGCTGATATGAAAGGCCGCCGCGAGCGGCGCGCGGGCTTGCCGGGAAGGGGGAAGGGGCCGCGCCGGCGCGGGCGCGTGGGGTGCGTGGGCCATGAAGCGCTCCTGACGATGAACGGGCCTTGCGGACGCGGCGGGCTGCCGGCGGCAAGGACGGATCGGAGGAAGGCTTAGAGGTTCATGGCGGGGGCGCTCCCGGCGGTGAAGTGAGCGGCCATTGTCGCATATCGACGGCGGCGGTCCGTGCCAGCCGCGGTCGCGGCGCGGCGTGCGCCGGCTACTTCATCAGCGGGCCGCAGACGTTGATCCAGTCGGATTTCTGCGAGGCCAGCATGCCGGCTTCCCGATCCATCGCGCCAGCCGTGTCGGCGGGAAAGGTTCCGCCATCGCGCGCGCAGACTTCGTAGCGGTCGGCCAGTTCGAAGCGCAGGTCCAGCAGGTCCAGCCGCCCCTGGCACAGCGTGCCGTCGAGCTTGCCGCCCCGCGCCGCTTCCAGTGCGTCCTGCGCCGACTGGGCGCGCCGGTAGTCCGACTGCGCGGAATCGAAGGCGGCGACGCAGTCTTCGGCGGCGGCCGTGCTGGAGAAGGCGGCGAGCAGCAGGGCGGCGGAAAGGAGGCGGGATGCGGTCATGGACGGGCAGCAGGGCGCAACAGGAAAGGGCGCGCCGGGTTCGGGGACTGCATCATAACTGGGCGGCGTAGAGCGCCATGCAGCGCTCAGGCAAGGGTGGCATGCAAGCGCAGGCCAAGCGCGCGCAATACCTTGAGAATGGTGCTGAAGTCGGGGGCGCGCTCCCCGGACAGCGCTTTATACAGGCTCTCGCGCGACAGCCCGGTGTCCCGCGCGACCTGGGTCATGCCCTTGGCGCGCGCGATATCGCCGAGCGCCTTGGCAATCAGCGCCGCATCGCCTTCGGCGATGCATGCGTCCAGGTAGAGCGCCATTTCCTCGGGCGTTTTCAGGCGCTCCGCGATGTCGTATTTCCGTGTCGTCAGTTTGCGCATGGGGGGGGCTCCCTGTGGAGCGACAGTTGAAGGGGGCGATGCTGGCAGCTTCAACGGCGTTGACGGCAGCCGTCTGGTTTTCAGAAATTCCAGTCCAGTTCGTCGACCAGGCGTAGCGCCATCCTGATATCGGCGTCCTGGGTCGATTTATCTCCTCCTGCAAGCAGGATGACGATGGTTCCCGCGACGCGTTCGGTGAAATACACCCGATAGCCGGGACCGAAATCAATTTTCAATTCAGAGACTCCCTTTTCCAGATGCCGGCATCTGCCTGGGTTTCCGAGGGCCAGTCGCTGTATGCGTGCTTGTATTCGTGCCTTGCCGAACTTGTCCTTCAGGCGGGCTTCGAAGTCGTCATAGGCTTCGGTGCTGCGGAGTTCTTTCACGGGTTCCTGGCCTCGCTTTTTGATAGTCGATGACTGTCATGTGCGTTTCCTGGTCCGTGGTGGGTGTAGCCATTAGGCTACGAAAAGAAGTGTAGCCATATGGCTACGAAGGCGCAAGAAACTTTGTAGTCATCCGGCTACATCTTGCCGCCTCGAAGGAGATGGCTCCATCCTCATTCTTGATAGGTGGGAATGCCTTGACACGCCGGTTTTTGGCATTGCCGGCGGTGCGCAAGCAAGCGATATAGGCAACCCCAGGAATCCCCTGATCGAAATCGGCCCGAACACGGTTTACCTCTACCCGAAACTGGTCTACCTTGCTTTACATGTCAAGGATCTGCAGGGCGCTCCCCGCGCCATCCAATCGGAAGGTCCTGGATAGAAAGTTCTGTTTTATCAACGCCCACGCTGGAGATGAAAGAGAATGACCGACACGCTCATCAAGGTCGACCTGGCCCAATCCCCGTACGAGAACAAGCAGATCCACAATCGCTGGCATCCGGACATCCCGATGGCGGTGTGGGTCAAGCCCGGCGACGACTTCGTCCTGGAAACCTATGACTGGACCGGCGGCGCGATCAAGAACGACGACAGCGCCGACGACGTGCGCGACGTGGACCTGTCCACGGTGCATTTCCTGTCCGGGCCGGTGGGCGTGGAGGGCGCCGA
Organism: Achromobacter sp. Marseille-Q0513; assembly: GCF_018195695.1. Lineage (NCBI taxonomy): Bacteria > Pseudomonadati > Pseudomonadota > Betaproteobacteria > Burkholderiales > Alcaligenaceae > Achromobacter > Achromobacter sp. Marseille-Q0513. Next base: position 2,424 of record NZ_JAGTJY010000306.1, read on the forward strand.
GCCGGGCGACCTGCTGGTGGTGGACCTGCTGGACATCGGCGCCAAGCCCGACAGCCTGTGGGGCTTCAACGGTTTCTTCAGCCGCAACAATGGCGGCGGCTTCCTGACCGATCATTTCCCGCACGCACAGAAATCCATCTGGGATTTCCATGGCATGTTCACGTCCTCGCGCCATGTGCCGGGCGTGAATTTCGCCGGCCTGATCCATCCCGGCCTGATCGGCTGTCTGCCCGACCAGAAGCTGCTGGACGACTGGAACAAGCGCGAGCAGGCGCTGATCGACACCAATCCGAACCGCGTGCCGCCGCTGGCCAACCCGCCCGCGCCCAAGACCGCGCACATGGGCGCGTTGCAGGGCGCCGACCGCGATCGCGCGGCGGCCGAAGGCGCGCGCACGGTGCCGCCGCGCGAGCACGGCGGCAACTGCGACATCAAGGATCTGTCGCGCGGCGCGCGCGTGTTCTTCCCGGTCTACGTCAAGGGCGGCGGCCTGTCGGTGGGCGACCTGCACTTCTCGCAGGGCGATGGCGAAATCACTTTCTGCGGCGCCATCGAGATGGCCGGCTGGGTCCACATGCGCGTGTCGCTGATCAAGGGCGGCATGGACAAGTACGCCATCCGCAATCCCATCTTCAAGCCCAGCCCGATCACGCCGAACTACAAGGACTACCTGATCTTCGAAGGCATCTCGGTCGACGAGCAGGGCAAGCAGCACTACCTGGATGTGAACGTGGCTTATCGCCAGGCCTGCCTGAACGCCATCGAATACCTGAAGAAGTTCGGCTATTCCGGCGCCCAGGCCTATTCCATCCTGGGCTGCGCGCCGGTGCAGGGCCATATCAGCGGGGTGGTGGACATTCCCAACTCCTGCGCCACGCTGTGGCTGCCGACCGAGATCTTCGATTTCGACATCCAGCCCTCGGCCTCCGGGCCGGTGAAGCACATCAAGGGCGACGTCGACATGCCGCTGTCGCGCGACCGCTAGGAGAGCCCGCATCATGCCCATCTATGACTATGCCTGCGGCGGCTGCGGCGAGTTCTCGGCGCTGCGGCCGCTGGCGCAGTGGCGCGATCCCGCCGACTGCCCGCAATGCGGCGCGTCCTCGGAACGCATCGTGGGCGGCGCGCCCGCCATCTCGGCGCTGTCGTCCGCGGTGAACCGGGCGCGCGCGGCGAACGAGCGCAGCGCCAACGAGCCGCGCAGCTCGCGCGCCGGCCACGGCATGAACTGCGGCTGCTGCTCGGGCGGACGCAAGTCCGGCAAGACCCGGGTGGCGGCGGACGGCGCCAAGTCCTTCGCCGGCTCTCGCCCCTGGATGATCAGCCACTGAATGAGGCCCCCCCGAAGCGCTGCGCGCTTCCCCCAGGGGCATGCCTACGGACCGGCGGAGCCGGATCCGTGGCATCCCGCTTTGGGGCAGCGTCTTGCGGGGGGCGGGCTTATTCTGACGGCCCGTAGGCATGCACCCTTAGCAGCGCGCGGGCGCTCTGGTGGGGGCTATCT
>NZ_JAGTJY010000307.1:0-3800 GCF_018195695.1 Achromobacter sp. Marseille-Q0513
CCCTGGGGGGAAGCGCGCGAGCGCTTCGGGGGGGGCCAATCCTTCTAGAACCAGAACCGTATGCCGGCCATGATCGCGGTTTGCGAACGGCCGGCGCCGGCCGCGGATGCATAGTCGGCGGTCTGGCCGAATTTCCGTTCGAAGGATACGCCAACATACGGCGCGAACTGGCGCGTGACCTCGTAGCGCAGCCGCAGCGACAGGGAGCCGGAGGACAGGCCGGAGCCGATGCCGCGCTCGGGGTCGCTCTTGCCATAGAGGCTGGCCTCGAGCTCGGGCGTGAAGACCAGCCGCTGCGTCAGCAGCAGATCGTATTCCGCCTTCAGCCCCAGCGCCGTGCGCCCGGATGGGCCGACATAGCCCGTCGCTTCGAGTTCGATCCGGTAGGGCAGCATGCCTTCGATGCCGAACGCCGCCCAGTTGCGTTTGGGGCCGGTGCCGAAATCGCGGCGCGCGCCCAGCTGCAGGTCCCAGAACGGCGTGATCGCGCGGCTCCAGAGCGCCTCGACGCGGCCGCTGGAACCGCCGTTGGCATTCTCGGCCTCGCCTTCGCTCTTGATCGTCAGGCGATTGGTCGCCGTGCCGTACCAGAAGCGGCCTTCCCATTCGCGTGCGTTCTGTCCGTCGCGGTTGCGCGACCAGCCGAACCTCTCGAGCAGCAGCTGCGCCGCTGGCATGTTGTCCATCATCATCATGTGAGGACGGATGCCATAGTTGTCGTAGCCGCGCGCGTCCGAACCGTCGCTGGACGGCAGGCTGCCCACCGGCGGCGCGGCCGGGGACGGCGTCGCGCCATGGTTCATCCCCGGCATGTTGGCATGGTCCATCGTGCCGGATGAGGCGGGCGCGGGCGTGGCGGCGCCGTGGTTCATGCCGGGCATGCTGGAATGGTCCATCGCGCCGGACGAAGCGGGAGCGGGCGTGGCGGCGCCATGGTTCATGCCGGGCATGTTGGCATGGTCCATGCCGCCGGATTGCGCCAATGCGGGGCCGGCCAGGCCGGCGGCCAGCGCCAGCGCGGCACATCGGGCGACGGCGGGAATACGGTTCTGTGTCTTGTGTCGCATCGTCTACTCCACCACGACCGCCCTGAACATGCCGGCCTCCATGTGATACAGCAAATGACAGTGGTAGGCCCACTTGCCGCGCGCATCGGCGCTGACCCGATAGGTCAGGCGCTGCGCGGGGTTGAGCGAAATCGTGTGCTTGCGCACCTGGAAGGCGCCGTCGGCCGATTCCAGATCGCTCCAGAGCCCGTGCAGGTGGATGGGGTGGGTCATCATGGTGTCGTTGACCAGCACGAAGCGCACGCGCTCGCCATGCTTGAGCACGATGGGCTTGGCGTCGGAGAACTTCACACCGTTGAAGGACCACATATAGCGTTCCATGTTGCCGGTCAGATGCAGTTCGATCTCGCGGCTCGGCGGCGTGTTGTCCGAGGGCTCGACCATGGAGCGCAGGTCGGCATAGGTCAGCACGCGTCTGCCGTTGTCGCGCAGGCCGACGCCGGGATCGTCCAGCCGGGTCGACACCACGTCGGGCAGCATGGAATTGCCCACGCCGCGTTCGGCGGGGTAGGGGTGCTTGACCTCCACCATGCCGCCCGAGCCGGCGGCGTCGCCATGGTTCATGCCGGGCATCGCCGCGTGGTCCATGCCCGGCATCGCGCCGTGATTCATGCCCGGGGCGGCCGGCGGGCTGGCCTGGCCCATGCCCGGCATCGCGCCATGATCCATGCCGGCCATGCCGCCGCTCATGTCATGGGCCATGCCCATGTCCATCATGGTCAGCAGCTGGACCGGGTCCAGCGCCGGCACGTCGGCCTGCATGCCGGGGCGCGGCGCCAGCGTGGCGCGCGCGTAGCCGGAGCGGTCCATGGCCTGCGAGAAGATGGTGTAGGCGCGATCCTCGGCCGGTTCGACGATCACGTCGTAGGTCTCGGCCACGGCGATGCGGAACTCGTCGACTTCCACCGGTCGCACGTCCTGTCCGTCGGCCGCCACCACGGTCATTTTCAGGCCCGGGATGCGTACGTCGAAATAGGTCATCGCCGAGCCGTTGATGAAGCGCAGCCGCACCCGCTCGCCGGGCTTGAACAGGCCTGTCCAGTTGCTGGCCGGCGTGGCGCCGTTGGTCAGGAAGGTGTAGGTGGCGCCGGAGACGTCCGCCAGGTCGGTGGGCGTCATGCGCATCTTTTCCCACATCAGCCGTTCCGACACGGCCGCGCCCCAGCCCTTGGTTTCGGCTTCGCGCGCCAGGCTCTGCACGCTGGGACGGATGCGGTTGTAGTAGTCCGGCTGCACCATCAGCTTGCGGAACACGCTCATCGGATCTTCGTCGGTCCAGTCTGACAGCAGCACCACGTGCTCGCGGTCGAAGGCGATTGGGTCGCGCCTGCGCGGCTCGATGACGATGGCGCCGTACAGGCCGGTCTGTTCCTGGAAGCCGGAGTGGCTGTGATACCAGTAGGTGCCGCTCTGGCGCACGTCGAAGCGGTAGGTGTAGGTCTGGCCGGGATCGATGCCCGGAAAGCTCAGGCCCGGCACGCCGTCCATGTCGGTGGGCAGCAGGATGCCGTGCCAGTGGATGGAACTTTGCTCGCGCAGCCGGTTGGTCACGTGCAGCGTGACCGTGTCGCCTTCGCGCCAGCGCAGCAGCGGCGCGGGGATCTGGCCGTTCACCGTGGTGCCGACGCGGGTCGCGCCGGTGAAATTGACCGGCGTTTCGCCGATCTCCAGATGGAACTCGGTGCCGCGCAGTTCGGCCGCCTGCCGCGCGGGCTGCGCCAGCGCCGCGCGCCAGCCGCCCAGCGCCGCCAGCGCGCCGCCGGCGGCCAGGCCCTGAACGAAGCGGCGGCGTCCGATGGGAGGGAGTGTGTCTGTCATTTAGTCATCCACGGTGCTGCGCAAAATCCGCAGCGCAGGAACAAGGGTTGTCTCAATGGGATGCCGCGTAGAGGAGCGATTCGCGTCCACGGCATGGTTGCCATGAACCCTGAGCGCCACCGCGGACCCCACCCGTCCCGAGCAGGGCAGCACGGATCCGGCACCGCCGGTCCGTAGCTGCGCCCCTGGGGGAAAGCGCGTGGCGCTTCGGGGGGCTTACATCACAGTGACTGAACCCTTCATGCCCGCCGCGTAGTGACCGGGCTCCAGGCAGCCGAAGGACACGGTGCCGGCCTTGTCGAAGCGCCACACGATCTGGCCGCTCTTGCCGGCGTCCAGCGAGATGGAGTTGGCTTCCTCGTGGCGCATGCCCGGGTCCTTCATCATCATGTCGTAGTGCGCCTTGAGGTCGGCGTCCGTGCCCAGCACCAGTTCGTGGCGGATCTTGCCGGAGTTGCGCACGTTCAGACGCACGGTTTCCCCGGCCTTGACCTCGATGCGGTCGGGGGTGAAGCGCATGCTGTCGGCCATGTCGACGTCCACGGTGCGGGTGGCGCGGGCGGGGTCGCCGGGCTTGCCGATCGAGGCCGCGGCGGCCGGCATGGCGTGGCCGCCATGGCCGCCGCCGTGTTCGCCGGCCGCATGGGCAGGCAGGGCGAGGCCGATGGCCAGAAGCGCGACGCCGACGGCGGCTTGGGAGGTGCGGAGCAGATTGCCTTTCACGATGGTCCTTTCTTGCAGGAGTGGCGGTGACGGCAATGTAGAAAAAAACCTCTCTTTTACACATATGACGCGGCCCGCGAGAACCCCTGTGGTGGTGTCTGGGGGGGGCCGGCTCATTAAAAAAAAAAAAAAAAGAGCTAGGTAGTGGGGGCGTCACATAGAGTACAGTAAAGATTACGTGCATCGGTGAAA
>NZ_JAGTJY010000308.1:0-3748 GCF_018195695.1 Achromobacter sp. Marseille-Q0513
TCTCGAACGCCGGCACGCTGGTCGTGGACCGCAACAACAACGTCGTGCTCGCCGGCCCCATTCGCGGCAGCGGCAAGCTGGTGCAGCAGGGCGTGGGCGACACCTTCCTGACCGGCGACAACACCTATAGCGGCGGCACCGTCATTTCCGCCGGCACCCTGCGGCTGGGCGCCGGCGGCACCACCGGCTCGGTGACCGGCGACATCCTCAACAACTCGAAACTGGTGATCGAGCGCAGCAACGACGTGCTGATGACCGGCCTGATCTCGGGCACTGGCCAGCTGGTGCAAGAGGGCGCCGGCCAGACGGTGCTCAGCGGCAACAACTCCTATGCGGGCTCGACGCTGGTGAATTTCGGATCCCTCTACATCAACGGCGATCAGACCGCCGCCACGGGACAGACATTCGTGCTGCCGACCGCCACGCTGGGCGGCACCGGCATCATCGGCGGAGACGCGCTCGTGGCCGGCACCCTGGCGCCCGGCGACACCACCGGCGCGCCCGGCACGCTGACCATCAACGGCAACCTGACGCTCGGCAACGCGGCCAAGCTGGCCTATAACTTCGGCCAGGCCGGCGTGGTGGGCGGCCCGCTCAACGACCTGACCATCGTCAAGGGCGACCTGGTGCTGGACGGCACGCTGAACGTGGCCACGCCGCCCGGCGGCAGCTTCGATCCGGGTGTCTACCGCGTCATCAGCTACGACGGCGCGCTGACCAACAACGGCCTGGCCATCGGCACGATTCCGTCGCCGTCGTTCTCGGTCCAGACGGCCGTCGCCAAGCAGGTCAACCTGGTCAACACCGCCGGCCTGAACCTGAACTTCTGGGACGGCGCGGCCGTGGCGGGCAAGAACAACGGCACGGTCGACGGTGGCGACGGCCTGTGGCAGAACCCTGCGGGCAACGACAACTGGACCAACTCGCTGGGCGTGCCCAACGCGCCGTATGCCGACGCCACCTTCGCCATCTTCATGGCCGCGCCCGGCAACGTTACCGTCGACAACAGCCTGGGCCAGGTGCGCAGCGGCGGCATGCAATTCGCCAGCAACGGCTATCGCCTGCTGGGCGGCGCCATCGAGCTGGTGCCGGACGCCGGCGGCGGCACGACCCTCCGCGTCGGCGACGGCAGCAGCCTGGGCGCGGGCTACGTCACCACCGTGGACAGCGTGTTGACCGGCGCATCGCGGCTGGTCAAGACCGACCTGGGCACGCTGGTGCTGAACGCCGCCAATACCTACACGGGCGGCACCGACATCAACGGCGGCACCGTGCAGATCGCCAGCGATGCCGCGCTGGGCACGGCCGGCACGGCCATCGGCATGAACGCCGGCACCTTGCGCACCACGCAAAGCCTCGCGCAATCACGCGCCATCACCCTGGGCGCGCAAGGGGGCGGCGTGGAACCGCTGGCCGGCACCACGCTGACGCTGGCCGGCAACATCGGCGGCGCCGGCTCGCTGACCAAGCTGGGCGCCGGTACCGCGATCCTGACGGGCAGCAACAGCTATGGCAGCGGCACCGTCGTCAAGGATGGCGTCACCATCATCAAGGCGGGCACGCTGCAGGTGGGCAACGGTGGCACCAGCGGCAACATCATGGGCACGGTCAGCAATGACGGGGTGCTGGCGTTCAACCGCGCGGACCGCTATGTCCAGGCCGACGTGATCAACGGCAGCGGGCAGGTGATCCAGCAGGGCGGGGGCACGACCGTGTTCAACGCCATCAACGGCTACACCGGCGGTACCACGGTGACGACTGGAGCGCTGGCCGTGGGCGATGCCTTGCATGCCGGCGCGGCGATCAACGGCGGCGCGGTGACGGTGCAGGGCGGCGCCACCTTCGGCGGCTATGGCAGCGTCAAGGGCAACGTCAGCAACGCCGGCACGCTGGCGGTGGCCGATGCCTTGCCCGGTCTGGGCGGCGGCGCGGGCGCCTTCGCCATCACCGGCAACCTGATCAACAGTGGCACGGTCAACCTGGCCGGGGCCAATCCGGGCAACCGGCTGACCATCACCGGCAATTACGTGGGCCAGTCCGGTGTGCTGTCGTTGAACACCTATCTGGGCGCCGACGCCTCGCCGTCGGACAAGCTGGTGGTGGACGGCGGCGCGGCAACGGGCGCGACGGCGTTGCGCATCACGAACCAGGCCGGGCCGGGCGCCAAGACCACCGGCGACGGCATCCAGGTGGTGCAGGCCATCAACGGCGGCACCACCGCGCCCGGCGCCTTCACCAGCGGCGGGATCTACGCGGGCGCCTATTCGTACATGCTGTTCCGAGGCGGCGTGACGCCCGGCACGGAGCAGAACTGGTACCTGCGCTCGGAGCTGACGCCCGTCGTCGATCCCAAGCCGATCTACCGGCCCGGCGTGTCGATCTATACCGAAGTGCCGTCGCTGGCGCGCGAACTGGCGGTGCAGCAGATCGGCACCTTCCACGATCGCCAGGGCAACCAGGATCTGCTGACCGGCGCCGGCCGTCTGCCGGCGGGCTGGGCGCGCACCTGGGGCGATCATTTCTCGGAGCGTCGCGACGGCACGGTGGGCCAGTCGTTCAGCGGCAATGTGTTCGGCATGCAGGCCGGCCAGGATCTGTACGCGCGCGTTGGCGATAGCGGTCACCAGGACCGCTACGGCGTGTTCCTGGGCTACGCGCGCGCCGACGGCGACGTGCGCGGAGACGCGATGGGGCAACGCGGCTACCGCGCCGGCAAGCTCGCCATCGATTCCTACAGCCTGGGCGGCTACTGGACCCATATCGGCCCCGGCGGCTGGTACACCGACACCGTCATCATGGGCAGCCACCTGAAGGTCAATCCCAAGTCCACGGCGGGGGATACCTCGTCCACCAAGGGCCGCGCCTTCACAGCGTCGGTCGAGGCGGGACTGCCTATCGCGCTCAAGCCCAACCTGAGCCTGGAGCCCCAGGCGCAGATCATCTACCAGAACACCCGCATCGATTCGGTCAGGGATTCCGCGTCCGACGTGTCCTTCGCGCCGAAGAACGCGCTCATCGGCCGCGTTGGCGCGCGGCTGCAGGGCGAGTACCAGGCCAAGGGCGCCACCTGGAAGCCCTATGTGCGGGCGGACCTGGAGCACACGCTGGGCGGACGCGACAAGGTCGACTTCAGCGGCGGCACCACCAGCACGTCGGCCATGGGCGGCACCCAGGCGCGCCTGGGGCTGGGCGTCTCGGTCAAGGCCAGCGAGCGGGTCAGCGTCTACGCCTCGGCGGGATATGGCTTCAACCTGGGCGGCGAGCGGCGCGAAACGGTGCAGGGCAACCTGGGGGTGCGGATCAACTGGTGAACGCCGCGCCGGCGACGGTTTCAGCGGTCATGAAAATACCCCCACGCCGCGCGCACTGCGCGCGCTTGCTGCCCCCCCCCGAGGGGGGCGCTTTTCATCTTGGGGCGGCCCGGCAATGAAAAAAGCCCGACAATGGCGCTCGTCATCCTCCACCCAGGACAGCGGATATGAGCGGGAACGCAGGGCAGGGCAATACGGACGGCGAGGCGGCGTCGGGTTCGCCATGGCGCCGGATCGAGGCCGGCGTGGCCGCGCTGGTCCTGGTTCTGGCCCTGGCCGGTTGCGGCGGCGCGGGGCCGCGCGGCGGTACGCCCGCCCCCGTCCAGCCCCCGCCCGGCTGCCCGGCCGGCGCGGCGCCCCCGGTCCCGCCGGAAACCTTGCCTGGCCCCGCCAGCCCGCCAGGCGCGCCGGCCCCCGCCCCGTCCCGACGGCTGCCC
>NZ_JAGTJY010000309.1:0-3742 GCF_018195695.1 Achromobacter sp. Marseille-Q0513
CGCCGGGGCGGCGCCCGGGCGCCTCGATCAGCCCCTGCGGCCGCATCGGCGCCGCCCCGGCGATGGCCTGGCGCACCTCGTCCAGCGCGATGCCGTAGTGCGCCAGCGCGTTCGGATTGACCTGCACCCGCACGGCCGGCAGCGAGCTGCCGCCCAGCGTGACCTCGCCCACGCCCTGGACCTGCGAGATCTTCTGCGCCAGCACGGTCGAGGCCAGGTCGTAGAGATCGCCGGCCGGCCGCGTCGGCGAGCTGATCGCCAGCGCCATGATGGGCGCCTGCGACGGGTTGACCTTGCGGTAGGTGGGATTGCCCGGCATGCCCGAGGGCAGGTCGGCGCGCGCCGCGTTGATGGCGGCCTGCACGTCGCGCGCGGCTTCGTGGATGTCGCGGTCCAGGTCGAACTGCAACTGCACGCGGGTGGCGCCCTGGTTGCTGGAAGAGGTCATGGCGCTGACGCCGGCGATGCCGCCCAGCGCGCGCTCCAGCGGCGCGGCCACCGTGCTGGCCATGCTCTCGGGGCTGGCGCCCGGCAGGCTGGCGCGCACCTCGATGGTGGGGAAATCCACCTGCGGCAGCGGCGCCACCGGCAGCAGCCGCCAGGCCACGGCGCCCAGCAGCGTCAGCGCCAGCGCCAGGAACACGCAGGCGACGGGGCGGTGCAGCAGCGCGCGGATCATGACGTCTCGCCGCCGGTGGAGGCGGGCGAGGGCGCGCCGCGGCGGCCCAGGCGGTGGAAGAACAGGTACACCGCCGGCGTGGTGAACAGCGTCAGCACCTGACTGACCAGCAAGCCGCCGACCATGACCCAGCCCAGCGGCTGGCGCAGTTCCGCGCCCGAACCCGTGGCCAGCATCAGCGGCACCGCGCCGAAAAGCGCGGCCAGCGTGGTCATCAGGATGGGCCGCAGCCGCAGCAGCGCGGCCTCGCGGATCGCGGCCTCGGGCGGCAGGCCGCGCGAGCGCTCGGCCTCCAGCGCAAAGTCCACCATCATGATGCCGTTCTTCTTGACCAGACCGATCAGCAGGATGATGCCGATGACGGCGATCAGGTCCAGCGGCCTGCCGGTCAGCAGCAGCGCCAGCAGCGCGCCCACCGCCGCCGAGGGCAGGGTCGACAGGATGGTGACCGGGTGGATGGCGCTTTCATAGAGCATGCCCAGCACCAGGTACATGGTCACCACGGCCGCCAGCATCAGCCACAGCGTGTTCGACAGCGAGGCCTGGAAGGCCGCCGCCGCGCCCTGCAGGCGCAGTTCCACGCTGGGCGGCATGGCGATGTCGGCGCGCGCGGCCTCGATGGCGGCGATGGCCTCGCCCAGCGAGCCGCCCGGCGGCAGGCTGAACGACAGATTGGCGGCGGGGAACTGCGATAGATGGTTCACGGCCAGCGGCGTGGCGCGTTCGCTGACCGTGGCCAGCGCCGACAGCGGAATGGCCTGGCCGTCCGCGCTTTTCAGGTAGATGCGTTCGAGCGCGGCGGGGCTGGCGGCCAGGCGACGGTCCACCTCCAGCACCACGCGGTACTGGTTCGACTGGGTGAAGAGCGTGGCGACCTGTCTCTGGCCGAAGGCGTTGTAGAGCGCCTGCGCCACGTCGTCCATGGTCAGCCCCAGGCGCGCCGCGTCGTCGCGCGAGACCTGCAGATAGGCCTGGCGTCCGCCATCCTGCAGGTCCGAGGAAATGCCGGCGATGGCCGGCGACTGGCGCAGCCGTTCAAGCAGCGCGGCGGTCCAGCGCGACAGCAGCGCGCCGTCCGGCGAGGTCAGGCTGAACTGGTACTGGCCCCGGCTGACGCGGTCCTCGATATTCAGTTCCTGCACCGGCTGCAGGTACAGCGAGATGCCGCCCGCCTCGCGCGCGCGCTCGTCCAGCCGCGCCATGATGGCCGGCAGCGCCGAGCCGCGCTCGGACCAGGGTTTCAGATTGATCAGCAGCCGGCCGGTGTTGAGCGTGCTGTTCATGCCGTCCACGCCGATGAAGGACGACAGGCTTTGCACGTCGGGATCGGCCAGCAGCGTCTCGGCCAGCGCCTGCTGGCGGCGCGCCATGGCGTCGAAGGACGAACTCTGCGCCGACTGGGTCACGCCCTGCAGCACGCCGCCATCCTGCACGGGAAAGAAGCCCTTGGGCACGATCAGATAGAGCAGGCCGGTCAGGGCCACGGTGGCCAGCATCGCGGCCAGTGTCAGGCGGCGGTGGCGCAGCGTCAGGTCGAGCCAGTCCGCGTAGCGCGCCTGCAGGCGGTCCAGCAGGCCGGGCGGACGAGGTTGGTGCGCGGGCAGCAGCCGCGCGCACATCATGGGCGTGAGCGTCAGCGATACCGCCAGCGAGATCAGGATGGCCACCGCCAGCGTCACCGCGAATTCGCGGAACAACCGGCCCACCACGTCCTCCATGAACAGCAGCGGAATCAGCACCGCGATCAGCGACAGCGTCAGCGACACCAGCGTGAAGCCGATCTGGCCCGCGCCCTTGAGCGCGGCGCTCATGGGGCTGTGGCCCTGTTCGCGATAGCGCGCGATGTTCTCCAGCATGACGATGGCGTCGTCCACCACGAAGCCGGCGCCGATGGTCAGCGCCATCAGCGTGAGGTTGTTGGTCGAGAAACCGGCCAGGTGCATGAAGCCGAAGGTGCCGATCAGCGACAGCGGCACGGCCAGGCTGGGAATCAGCGTGGCCGGCAGGTTGCGCAGGAACAGGAAGGTCACCAGCACCACCAGCGCCACGGCGAACACCAGCTCGCGCTGCACCCCGCGCACGGAGGCGCGGATGCTGTCGGTGCGGTCGGTCAGCACGCTGACGCGCACCGCCGCCGGCAGGCTGGCCGTGAGCTGCGGCAGCAGCGCCTTGACCTGGTCGGCCACCGCGATCACGTTGGCGCCGGGCTGGCGCTGGATGTTCACCAGCACGGCCGGTTGGCGGTCGACCCAGGCGGCCAGGTAGCGATCCTCGGCGCCGTCCTCCACGGTGGCGACCTCGCCCAGCCGCAGCGGCGCGCCGTCGCGCCAGGCCACAATCAGCTCGCGGTACTCGGCCGCGCTCTTCAATTGGTCGTTGGCGTCCATGATGACCGAGCGCACCGGACCGTCGAAGCTGCCCTTGGGCTGGTTGGAATTGGCCCTGGCGATCGCCTGCTGCACGTCGGACAGCTGCAGCCCGCGCGCGGCCAGCGCCATGGGATTGGCCTGCACCCGCACCGCCGGGCGCTGGCCGCCCGCCAGGCTGACCATGCCCACGCCCGACAGCTGCGCCAGCCGCTGCGTCATGCGCGTGTCGACCAGATCGTAGACCGCCGGCAGCGGCAAGGATTCCGAGGTCACGGCCAGCGTCAGGATGGGCACGTCGGCCGGGTTGACCTTGCGGTACACCGGCGGGGCGGGCAGGTCCGACGGCAGCAGCGCGCCGCTGGCGCTGATGGCGGCCTGCACCTCCTGCTCGGCCACGCCCAGCGATACGTCCAGCGAGAATTGCAGCGTGATCACCGACACGCCGCCGCCGCTGGACGAGGACATCTGCTTCAGGCCCGGAATCTGGCCGAAGCGCCGCTCCAGCGGCGCGGTCACGGCGCGCGCGGTGATCGCGGGACTGGCGCCCGGATACTGCGTCGAGACCTGGATGATGGGGTAGTCCACCTGCGGCAGCGCCGCCACCGGCAGCAGCCGCCACGCCAGGATGCCCGACAGCAGCAGGGCGATCATCAGGAAGGACGTGGCGACCGGGCGCTGGATGAAGGGGCGGGAT
>NZ_JAGTJY010000030.1:0-29460 GCF_018195695.1 Achromobacter sp. Marseille-Q0513
ATGGAAAGCAGGCTGCTCATGGTGGACACGCGCCGTGTGGCGCCCTGTGCATGGAACCGGCAGGGCCGGCTTTTAAGGTGTATTTCAAATGCATATTAATGCCGGCCCGCAAGCCGCGCCAGCGCGTGGATTTGATCTGGCGCAAACCTGGCTCCCGGGCAGGGGGTGACTAGTCACATCGGCGCGGCCGGATGGTCGGCCGGCGAATGGCGCGCGCGGCGGGGTATCCCTAGTCTGAGCGCATGTATTCGTCGGATAGATCCGTCAGCAAAGCGAGAACGACCATGACAGCATCACCCAGTCATACCCGGCCCGGCGCGCCCATGCGCGTGCTGGTCTCCAGCACCTTCGCCTTCACCATCTGCTTCGCGGTATGGATGATCTTCGCGGTGTTGGGCATCCCCATCAAGCAGCAGCTCGGCCTGTCCGAGACGGAATTCGGCCTGCTGGCCGCCATGCCGGTGCTGACCGGCTCGCTGGTGCGCGTGCCGCTGGGCATCTGGACCGACCGCTACGGCGGCCGTCCGGTGTTCTTCGTGCTGATGCTGCTGGCCGTGGTGCCGATCTGGCTGCTGTCCTACGCCACCGAGTATTGGCACTTCCTGGTGCTGGCGCTGTTCGTCGGCCTGACGGGCGGCTCGTTCTCGGTCGGCACGCCCTATGTGGCGCGCTGGTTCCCGCGCAACAAGCAGGGCCTGGCCATGGGCGTGTTCGGCGCCGGCAACTCCGGCTCGGCCATCACCAAGTTCGTGGCGCCGGCGCTGATCGCGGCCGCCGGCGGCGCCTGGGTCATCGTGCCGCAGGTGTACGCGGTGGCGCTGCTGGTGACGGCTGTGCTGTTCTGGCTGTTCTCGTCGTCCGATCCGGCGCATCGCGTCACGGGCGGCGCCAGCCTGAAGGCCCAGTTCGCCATGCTCAAGGACCCGCGCGTGTGGCGCTACTGCCAGTACTACTCGGTGGTGTTCGGCGGCTATGTGGCGCTGGCGCTGTGGATGACCAAGTACTACATCGGCGAATACGGCTTCGACATGAAGCTGGCTGCGCTGCTGGCGGCCTGCTTCTCGCTGCCCGGCGGCGTGCTGCGCGCGGTGGGCGGCTGGATCTCGGACCGCTACGGCGCCTACAAGACCACCTGGTGGGTGATGTGGGTGTGCTGGGTCGCGTTCTTCCTGCTCAGCTACCCGCAGACGCAGTTCACCATCATGACCGCCGCCGGCCCGCGCAGCTTCGAGATCGCGCTCGGTCCCATCCCCTTCACCGTGCTGCTGTTCGTGGTCGGCATCGCCATGGCCGTCGGCAAGGCCTCGGTCTTCAAGTTCATCTCGGACGAGTTCGGCCAGAACATCGGCGCGGTGTCCGGCATCGTCGGCCTGGCCGGCGGCCTGGGCGGCTTCATCCTGCCCATCCTGTTCGGCGTGCTGCTGGACCTGACCGGCGTGCGCTCCAGCGCCTTCATGCTGCTGTACGGCACGGTCTGCGTGTCGCTCATCTTCATGCACTTCAGTTTCCGGCCCGAAAGCGCGGCCATCGCCCGGCGCCAGCCGGCCTGATTCCTCCCTTCTAGCGAGAACCCTATGTCCACTCATGTCCTGCAGCGCTGGGAGCCGGAGAATCCCGGCTTCTGGCAACAGACCGGCGCGCGCATCGCCAACCGCAACCTGTGGATCTCCATCCCCGCGCTGATGCTGGCCTTCAGCATCTGGATGCTGTGGAGCGTGGTGGTGGTCAACCTGGACCGCGCCGGCTTCATGCTGTCCAAGAACCAGATGTTCTGGCTGACGGCGCTGCCCGCGCTGTCGGGCGCCACGCTGCGCATCTTCTATTCCTTCCTGGTGCCGGTGTTCGGCGGCCGCAAGTGGACCGCCATCTCGACGGCCTCGCTGCTGATCCCGGCGCTGGGCATGGGCTTCGCGCTGCGCGATCCGTCCACCTCCTATCCGACGCTGCTGATCCTGGCGCTGCTGTGCGGCCTGGGCGGCGGCAACTTCAGCTCCAGCATGGCCAACATCAGCTTCTTCTTTCCCAAGGAAAAGAAGGGCCTGGCCACCGGCCTGAACGCCGGCATCGGCAACCTGGGCGTGTCGCTGGTGCAGTTCGCCGTGCCGGTGGCGATCTCGGCCGGCATGTTCGGCGCGCTGGGCGGCGATCCGCAGCAGGCCATGGTCAAGGGCGCGGCGACCAACATCTGGCTGCAGAACGCCGGCTTCATCTGGGTGCTGCCGATCGCGCTGGCCTCGCTGGCGGCCTGGTTCGGCATGAACGACATCGCTGACGCGCGCGCGTCCTTCGCCGACCAGGCGGTGATCTTCAAGCGCAAGCACAACTGGCTGATGTGCTGGCTGTACGTGGGCACTTTCGGCTCCTTCATCGGTTTCTCGGCCGGTTTCGCCATGCTGACCAAGACGCTGTTCCCGCAGGTCGATCCCACCGCCTATGCCTTCCTGGGGCCGCTGGTGGGCTCGCTGACGCGGCCGGTCGGCGGCTGGGTGTCGGACAAGCTGGGCGGCGCGCGCGTCACGCTGTTCACCTTCGTCGGCATGATCGCGGCGGTGCTGGGCGTGATGATGTTCATGCCGGTGAACGGGCAGGGCGGCGACTTCAACGGCTTCCTGGCCATGTTCATCGTGCTGTTCGCGCTGACCGGCCTGGGCAACGGCTCGACCTTCCGCATGATCCCGGTGATCTTCCTGCGCGAGCGCACCCAGGCCGCCGAGGGCCGGGGCGAGGCCGGGCGCAAGCAGGCGCTGGCCGAGGCCGCCAAGGAATCGGCCGCGGTGCTGGGCTTCTCCGGCGCGATCGGCGCCTATGGCGGTTTCTTCATCCCGCGCAGCTTCGGCACCTCGCTGGAGCTGACCGGCGGCGCGCAGGCGGCGCTCTATTGCTTCATCGCCTTCTACGCCACCTGCGTGCTGATCACCTGGTGGCAGTACGCGCGCCGCAACGCGCCGGTGCCGTGCTGAGCAATGACCGGGGTGACTAGTCATTCTGCCGTGCCCGACCTGTGCCTGCGGGCAATGGCGGGCGCGGCGCCCCGGGCCTAAAGTGGATTCGCAAGCAGAGCAAGCAGCATGCGCCGGCCGGGCCGGCGCTCTTGGAGAGCAACAATGAGTCATTTTCTGGATCGCCTGAAGTTCATGTCCAGGGTGAAGTCCACCTTCGCGGACGGGCACGGCGAGACGGTCAACGAGGACCGCCGCTGGGAGAACGCCTACCGCGCGCGCTGGCAGCACGACAAGGTCGTGCGCTCGACCCACGGCGTGAATTGCACCGGTTCCTGCTCGTGGAAGGTCTACGTCAAGAACGGCCTGATCACCTGGGAAACGCAGCAGACCGACTACCCGCGCACGCGCCCGGACCTGCCCAACCACGAGCCTCGCGGCTGTCCCAGAGGCGCGTCCTACAGCTGGTATGTCTACTCGGCCCAGCGCGTGAAGTACCCGATGATCCGGGGCCGCCTGATCGAGATGTGGCGCGAGGCCCGCAAGACCATGGACCCGATCGCGGCCTGGGAATGGATCAGCCAGGATCCGGTCCGCGCCAAGCGCTACAAGGCCGTGCGCGGCCTGGGCGGCTTCGTGCGCGCCGACTGGGACACGGCCACCGAGATCATCGCCGCCGCCAACGCCTACACCATCAAGAAGTTCGGCCCCGACCGCCTGATCGGCTTCTCGCCGATCCCGGCCATGTCCATGGTCAGCTACGCGGCCGGCGCGCGCTACCTGAGCCTCCTGGGCGGCGCCTGCCTGAGCTTCTACGACTGGTACTGCGACCTGCCGCCGGCCAGCCCGCAGGTCTGGGGCGAGCAGACCGACGTGCCGGAATCGGCCGACTGGTACAACTCCACCTACCTGATGGTCTGGGGCTCGAACGTGCCGCAGACCCGCACGCCCGACGCGCACTTCTACACCGAGGTCCGCTACAAGGGCACCAAGACCGTGGCCGTGTCCAGCGACTTCGGCGAAATGGTCAAGTTCGGCGACATCTGGCTGGCGCCCAAGCAGGGCACCGACGCCGCGCTGGCCATGGCCATGGGCCATGTGATCCTGAAGGAATTCCACCTGTCCGGCGCCTCGGACTACTTCCGCGACTACGTGCGCCGCTACACCGACATGCCCATGCTGGTGCTGCTCAAGGAGCGTGACGGCCGCCACGTCCCCGACCACTTCCTGCGCGCCTCGCACCTGGACGGCGCGCTGGGCGAGCAGAACAACCCGGATTGGAAGACCCTGGTCTATGACGAGGACAGCGGCGACCTGGTCGCGCCCAACGGCAGCATCGGCTTCCGCTGGGGCGAGGGCGCGGTCAACGGCGGCGAGAAAGTCGGCCGCTGGAACCTGGAAGCGCGCGACGGCGGCAGCGGCCGCGACATCACGCCGCGTCTGTCCCTGATCGACCAGGCCGATGCGGTCGTGGGCGTGGGCTTCCCGTACTTCGGCGGCGAGCACGACGAGCTGCTGACGCGCAATGTGCCGGCGCGCCGCATCCGCCTGGCCGACGGCACGGACGCGCTGGTCGCCACCGTGTACGACCTGCAGATGGCCAACTACGGCCTGGATCGCGGCCTGGGCGGCGGCAATGTCGCCACGTCCTATGACGACGACGTGCCCTACACCCCGGCCTGGCAGGAAAAGCACACCTCGGTGCCGCGCGCCCAGGTGATCCAGGTGGCGCGCGAGTTCGCGCAGAACGCGCACGACACCCAGGGCAAGTCCATGGTGATCGTCGGCGCCGGCCTGAACCACTGGTACCACATGGACATGATCTACCGCGGCATCATCAACATGCTGATGATGTGCGGCTGCGTGGGCAAGAGCGGCGGCGGCTGGGCGCACTACGTGGGCCAGGAAAAGCTGCGGCCGCAGTTCGGCTGGGCGCCGCTGGCCTTCGCCTCGGACTGGGCGCGCCCGCCGCGCCAGATGAACGGCACCTCGTTCTTCTACGCCCACACCAGCCAGTGGCGTCACGAGAAGCTGAACGTGCAGGAAGTGCTGGGCCCCACCGCCGACCGCAGCAAGTACGGCGAACTCAGCATGATCGACCTGAACGCCCGCGCCGAGCGCATGGGCTGGCTGCCGTCGGCGCCGCAGCTGCGCACCAATCCGCTGGACCTGGTGGCCGAGGCCGAGGCGGCCGGCAAGGACCCGGTGGCGCACGCGGTCGAGGGCCTGAAGTCGGGCGCGCTGCAGATGGCCTGCGAGAACCCGGACGATCCGGCCAACTTCCCGCGCAACATGTTCGTGTGGCGCTCCAACATCCTGGGCTCCAGCGGCAAGGGCCACGAGTATTTCCTGAAGTACCTGCTGGGCACGCAGAACGCCGTGTTCGGCGACGAGGCCGACGCCATCAAGCCGGTCGAGGTCGCCTATGAGGACGACGCCGCCGAGGGCAAGCTGGACCTGCTGACGGTGCTGGACTTCCGCATGAGCACGACCTGCCTGTACGGCGACATCGTGCTGCCGACCGCCACCTGGTACGAGAAGGACGACCTGAACACGTCCGACATGCACCCGTTCATCCACCCGCTCAGCGAGGCGGTGCAGCCGCTGTGGGAAAGCAAGACGGACTGGGAGATCTACAAGCTGCTGGCCAAGCGCTTCAGCGAGATCGGCGGCCCCTACCTGGGCAAGCGCCGCGACCTGGTGCTGGCTCCCTTGATGCACGACACCCCGGGAGAACTGGGCCAGGCCTTCGAACCCAAGGACTGGAAGCTGGGCGAGTGCGACCTGGTGCCGGGCAAGACCGCGCCCAACATGGTCGTGGTCGAGCGCGACTACAACGACATCTACCGCAAGTTCACCTCCGTCGGCCCCTTGCTGGACAAGCTGGGCAACGGCGGCAAGGGCATCAACTGGAACACCGAGCACGAAGTGCACGAGCTGGCCGGCCTGAACGACAGCGTCAGCGAGCCGGGCGTGAGCCAGGGCCGTCCGCGCCTGGACACGGCGATCGATGCCGCCGAGATGATCCTGACCTTCGCGCCCGAGACCAACGGCCATGTGTCGGTCAAGGCCTGGGAGGCATTGAGCAAGATCACCGGCCGCGAGCACGCCCACCTGGCGATCGGCCGCGAGCACGACAAGATCCGCTTCCGCGATATCCAGGCGCAGCCGCGCAAGATCATCTCGGCGCCGACCTGGTCGGGCCTGGAAAGCGAGGAGGTCAGCTACAACGCCGGCTACACCAACGTGCATGAGCTGATCCCATGGCGCACCCTGACCGGCCGCCAGCAGTTCTACCAGGATCACCGCTGGATGCTGGACTTCGGCGAAGGCTTCTGCGTCTACAAGCCGGCCATCGACACCAAGACGGTGGCGCCCATGCTGGGCCGCTATCCGAACGGCGAGAAGGAGCTGGTGCTGAACTGGCTGACGCCGCACCAGAAGTGGGGCATCCACAGCACCTACTCGGACAACCTGCGCATGCTGACCTTGAGCCGGGGCGGTCCCCACGTGTGGATCTCCGAGGCCGAGGCCAAGCAGGCCGGCCTGGTGGACAACGACTGGGTCGAGGTCTTCAACGTCAACGGCACGCTGACCGCGCGGGTGGTGGTGAGCCAGCGCGTGCCGGTGGGCATGTGCCTGATGTACCACGCCCAGGAAAAGATCGTGAACGTGCCGGGCGCGGAGACCAGCGGCAAGCGCGGCGGCATCCACAACTCCGTCACCCGCACCGTGCTCAAGCCCACCCACATGATCGGCGGCTATGCGCAGCAGGCCTACGGCTTCAACTACTACGGCACCGTGGGCGCCAACCGCGATGAATTCGTGGTGCTGCGCAAGATGAAGAAAGTGGACTGGCTTGAAGGCCCGTTGGTTGAAACGCAACAAGAAGAGAAGCAATCATGAGGATACGCGCCCAAATCGGCATGGTGCTGAACCTGGACAAGTGCATCGGCTGCCATACCTGCTCGGTCACCTGCAAGAACGTCTGGACCAGCCGCGATGGCGTCGAGTACGCCTGGTTCAACAACGTGGAAACCAAGCCCGGCATCGGCTATCCCAAGGAATGGGAGAACCAGGGAAAGTGGAAGGGCGGCTGGAACCGCACGGCCAGCGGCAAGCTGGAACCGCGCCAGGGCGGCAAGCTGCGCATCCTGGCCAATCTGTTCGCCAACCCGAACCTGCCGCAGATCGACGACTACTACGAGCCCTTCACCTACGACTACGAGCACCTGAAGAACGCGCCGCTGTCGCAGACGCCGCCGACCGCGCGCCCGGTGTCGGTGCTGACCGGCAAGAAGATGGACAAGATCCATTGGGGCCCGAACTGGGAAGACGACCTGGGCGGCGAGTTCAGCGCGCGCAGCCGCGACCAGCTGTTCGAGGGCGTGCAGAAGGAGATGTACTCGACCTTCGAGAACACCTTCATGATGTACCTGCCGCGCCTGTGCGAGCACTGCCTGAACCCGGCCTGTGTCGCCAGCTGCCCGTCCGGCTCGATCTACAAGCGCGAGGACGACGGCATCGTGCTGGTGGACCAGGACAAGTGCCGGGGCTGGCGCATGTGCATCTCCGGCTGCCCGTACAAGAAGATCTACTACAACTGGCAGAGCGGCAAGGCCGAGAAGTGCACCTTCTGCTATCCGCGCATCGAGGCCGGCCAGCCGACCGTGTGCTCCGAGACCTGCGTGGGCCGGATCCGCTACCTGGGCGTGATGCTGTACGACGCCGACCAGATCGAGCGCGCCGCCGCCGTGGCCAGCGAGCAGGACCTGTACCAGTCGCAGCTGGACCTGTTCCTGGATCCGCACTCGCCCGAGGTGATCGCCGCCGCGCGCGAGCAGGGCATTCCCGAGTCCTGGCTGGAGGCCGCCCGCAAGTCGCCGGTCTACAAGATGGCCGTGCAATGGCGCGTGGCCTTCCCGCTGCACCCGGAATACCGCACGCTGCCCATGGTCTGGTACATCCCGCCGCTGTCGCCGATCCAGACGGCCGCCGAGTCCGGCAAGATGCCGACCCGCACCGTGGGCAAGAGCGCCATGATCCCGGACGTGTCCAGCCTGCGCATCCCCGTGCGCTACCTGGCCAACCTGCTGACGGCGGGCAAGGAAGAGCCGGTGCTGCTGGCGCTGGAGCGCATGCTGGCCATGCGCGCCTACAAGCGCTCGGAGACCGTGCACGGCGAACTGGACAGCGAGCTGCTGGCCCGGGTCGGCCTGGACGACGCCACCGTGCAGGACATGTACCGCATCATGGCCATCGCCGACTACGAGGACCGCTTCGTGGTGCCGAGCAGCCACAAGGAAATGGTCGAGGACAGCTTCAACGAGAAGGGCAGCTGCGGCTTCACCTTCGGCAACGGCTGCTCCGGCGGCGTGTCCGAGGGCTCGCTGTTCGGCAAGAAGCCGCAGGGCAGCGAGATCTTCATCGACATGCCCAAGTCCCGCAAGAAGGCCGCCGCGGCCTGAGCAAAGGAGAACACGATGAGCTTGTACCGACTGCTTTCCGCGCTGCTCAGCTACCCCGAGCAGGAACTGCTGGACGCCTTGCCCGAGATCGACGCGGCGTTGGCCGACCACCCCTGGGCCGGCGAGACGCTGGAACCCCTGACCGCCTGGCTGGGCGGCCAGGCCCTGATCCCGCTGCAGGAAACCTACGTCGCCACCTTCGACCGCAATCGCTCGCACTCGCTGCACCTGTTCGAGCACGTGCATGGCGAAAGCCGCGACCGGGGCCAGGCCATGGTGGACCTGCTGCAGACCTACCGCGACCATGGCTTTGAACCCGTGGTGTCGGAACTGCCGGACCACGTGCCGCTGTTCCTGGAGTTCCTGGGCGTGATCGACGCCGACCAGGCCCAGGCGCTGCTGGACGAGGCCATCCACGTGCTGGCCGCCATCGGTTCGCGGCTGGCGCGCAACGACAGCCCCTACGCCTGCGTCTTCGCCGTGCTGCGCGACCTGTCCGCCGTGACGCCGCGCGAGCAGACCGAGGCGCCGGTACGCGACATGGACGAGGCCATGGAGACCTTCGGCGCCGGCCCGGACGGCATCGAGCCGCTGCTGCGCCCGGCCGCCCAGGGCGGCGCGCACGCGGTGCATTTCTACCCCCGCGGGACGGCCGCCCGCTGACCGCTGCCAGGAACACGCATCATGAACACCCTGAACCAGTTCTTCTTCGGCATCTATCCCTACATTGCCTTGACCGTCTTTCTTTTGGGCAGCCTGGTCCGCTTCGAGCGCGAGCAGTACACCTGGAAGACCGACAGCTCGCAGCTGCTGCACCACGGCCGCCTGCGACTGGGCAACATCCTGTTCCACGTCGGCATCCTGGGCCTGTTCTTCGGCCACGCCGTCGGCCTGCTGACGCCGGTGGTGGTCTGGGACACGCTGGGCGTGTCGCATTCGCTCAAGCAGATGGTCGCCATGGTGGCCGGCGGCGTGATGGGCGGGCTGTGCCTGATCGGCCTGTTGATCCTGATCCACCGCCGCATGAGCGATCCGCGCATCGCCGCCACCACCAAGCCGGGCGACAAGCTGCTGCTGCTCTGGATCCTGGTCACGCTGCTGCTGGGCCTGTCGACCATCGCGCTGTCCGCCGGTCACATGGACGGCGAGGTGATGGTCAGGCTGATGACCTGGGCGCAGCACATCGTCACCTTCCAGGGCGACGCCGCCAGCCACATCGCCGGCGTCTCGCCGGTGTTCAAGGCGCACCTGTTCATGGGGCTCACGCTGTTCGTGATCTTTCCCTTCACCCGGCTGGTGCACGTCTGGAGCGGCTTTGCCTCGCTGGGCTACCTGGGCCGCGCCTGGCAGCTGGTGCGTCCGCGCTGAGCCGCGTCCCGGAACACGAAGGAGTCGAACATGCCTGTCATCGTCAATGGCGTCGAACTGAACGATGCCGATCTGGAACGTGAATTGCCGCGCCACGCCGACGCCAGCAACCCGATGCGTAGCGCCATCACCGCGCTGGTGCTGCGCCGGGTGCTGCTGGACGAGGCCGGCCGGCAGGGGCTGGACGCGGAGGACGAGGAAGTCGCCATCGGCGCGCTGCTGGCCAGCGAGGCGAGGGCGCCGGAGGCCGACGAGGCGGCCTGCCGCCGCTTCTACCAGACCCATCCCGAGCGCTTCATGGTGGGCGAGCTGATCGAAGCCGACCATATTCTGTTCCAGGTCACGCCCGGCGTGAACCTGGACATGCTGCGCGCCCACGCCAGGGTGGTGCTGGACGAGCTGATGGCCGACCCGTCGCGCTTCGCCGAGGTGGCGCGCGAGCAGTCCAACTGTCCGTCGGCCGCGGTCGGCGGCAGCCTGGGCCAGCTCGGGCGCGGCGACACGGTGCCGGAGTTCGAGCGCGCCGTGTTCGCCTTGCCCGCCGGCGGCCTGCTGCCGCAGCTGCTGGAAACCCGCCATGGCCTGCACATCGTGCGCGTCACGCGCCGCATCGAAGGGCGCATGCTGGCCTATGAGCAGGTGGCGCAGCAGATCGCCCATGCCCTGTCCTCGGTGAGCCGGGACACGGCGTGGCGCCAGTACCTCAAGCTGCTGGTGGGGCGCGCCAGCGTCGAGGGCATCGACCTGGACGACGGCGAGCCCGAGCGCGTGTTCGGCGGCGGGAGCGCGCCATGAAGCCCCCGTCTGTTCGTGAGTCTGTTTCTGAATCCGCTGCTGCATCCGTCAAGGCCTCTGCCGTGGCGCCCGGCGCCCCGTCCTCGCCCGCGTCGGCGCGCGCGGGCGCCGGTCTGATCGACGGCCATGGCCGCCGCATCGACTATCTGCGCGTCTCCGTCACCGACCGCTGCGATTTGCGCTGCACCTACTGCCTGCCCAAGGACTACAAGGGCGCCGAGATTCCGGCCAACTGGCTCAGCCACGAGGAGATGGCGCGGCTGGTGCGTTTGTTCGTCGACAACGGCGTGCGCAAGGTGCGCCTGACTGGCGGCGAGCCGCTGACGCGCGGCGGCGTCGCCGGGCTGGCGGCGGCCATCGCGGCCATGCCGGGCCTGAGCGACTTGTCGCTGTCCACCAACGGCACGCGGCTGGCGCGCCATGCGCGCTCGCTGCGCCAGGCCGGGGTGCGGCGCCTGAATGTCAGCCTGGACACGCTGGACGCCGCCCGCTTCCAGGCCATCACCGGGCGCGACTGCCTGGCCGATGTGCTGGACGGGCTGCGCGCCGCGCGCGAGGCCGGTTTCGCGCCGGTCAAGCTCAACAGCGTGGTGCATGCCGCCACGCCTGAAGATGACGTAGAGCGGCTGCTGGCCTATGCCCGCGAGCAGGGCTTCGTGCTGCGCCTGATCGAGCCCATGCCCATGGGCGACTGCGGCCGCGCCCATGAGCATGTCGACCTGAACGCGCTGGGCGCGCGGCTGGCGGCCCGTCATGGCCTGGTGCCGGCGCTGGCGGCCGGCGGCGCCGGCCCGGCGCGCTACTGGACCGCCGACGGCCAAACCCATGTGCTGGGCGTGATCACGCCCATGTCGCGTCACTTCTGCGCCGCCTGCAACCGCGTGCGGCTGGGCGCGGACGGCACGCTCTACCTGTGCCTGGGCCAGGAAGACCAGGTGCCGCTGGGCCGCATGCTGCGCGCCGGCGCCAGCGACGCCGAGCTGCGCGGCGCGCTATTGGCCGGCATCGCCGCCAAGCCGGAGCGGCACGACTTCAACGCCCGGCCCGAGCGCGTGCTGCGCTTCATGGCGCAGACGGGAGGCTGAGATGCGCGATATCGAACGCTTCATCGACGGTTTCCAGCGCTTCCAGTACCAGTACTACGAGGCCGCGCCCTCGCTGTACCGCAACCTGCGCGACGGCCAGCACCCCAGCACGCTGCTGATCGGCTGCTGCGATTCGCGGGTGGACCCGGCCATGCTGCTGGGCTGCGATCCCGGCGACATCTTCACCGTGCGCAACGTCGCCAACCTGGTGCCGCCGGCCGACCGCGACCAGGGCCATCACGGCGTGCTGGCCGCGATCCAATTCGCGGTGGACCAGCTCAAGGTCGGCCGCATCATCGTGCTGGGCCACGCGCATTGCGGCGGCATCCGCGCGTTGATGGAGCGGCCCGCCGGCACGGCCGGCGAGCCGGACTACCTGAACCGCTGGATGGACATCGCCGAGCCGGCGCGCCAGCGTGTGCTGAACCAGATGCCGGACGCGCCGGACGCCGAGCGCCGGCGCGCCTGCGAACAGGCCTCCATCCTGATCTCGCTGCGCAACCTGGAGTCGCTGCCCTGCGTGCGGCGGGCGCTGGAGGCCGGCACGCTGACCCTGCATGGCTGGTATTTCGACCTGGTGGCGGGCGCTTTGCTGGCATACTCGCAGCGCGCGGACGGCTTCCTGCCCATCGTCTGCCCCCTGTTCACGGAGCTTGCATGACCCCAGTCTTCGGCATCGCCGGCCGTTCCGGCAGCGGCAAGACCACCCTGATCGAAGCCATGCTGCCGCTGCTGCGCGCGCGCGGGCTGGCGGTCAGCGTGATCAAGCACAGCCACCACGATTTCGAGATGGAGCCGCCCGGCAAGGACAGCGCGCGCTTCCGCCTGGCCGGCGCGCACGAGGTGATGGTGGCCTCGCCGTACCGCTATGCCATCGTGCACGAGCTGCGCGGCGGAACCGAACCCACGCTGACGCAGCAGCTCGAACGGCTGGCGCCGGCCGATCTGGTGCTGGTGGAAGGCTTCAAGCAGGCCGCGATCCCGCGCCTCGAGGTCTACCGGCCGGCGTTGGGCAAGCCGGCGCTGCACGCCGAGGACGGCGGCTTCCTGGCCGTGGTCACGGACGCGGCGCTAGATACGACGCTGCCATGCCTGCCGCTGAACGAGCCGGACGCTGTGGCGGCGTTCATTTGCAGCACGCTGGGGCTGGCGCCGGGGAAAGCCTAGGCTTTCCCCGCCGGGCGGGCCAGGACCAATCTGTAACCGGCCGCCGAAGGACTACACTGGCGCCATGCCGGCCCGGCAAGCAAGACATTCATGACCCCTATCGATTCCAGAACCGACCCCGGCGGCCTGCCGTCACCCCGGCATCGCCTGTCCACGCGCATCATCGCCACCTCGCTGGCCGCGTTGGTGGTGGTGCTGTCCATGATCAGCTGGACGCTGTGGCTGTCCTGGCAGCTGGAAGGCGCGGGCGCGGCCATCAACGATACCGGCAGCCTGCGCATGCGCGCCAACCGGGTGGCGGTGGAGCTGATGCGGCCGCAGGAAGGACGCAAGGTGCGCACCGACGAGCAGATCCTGCTCATGGACGAGACCATCGCGCGGCTGGCCAAGGGCAATCCGGCGCGGCCGCTGTTCATTCCCAATGACGAAGGCATCCGCAAGCAGTGGAGCGAGGTGGCCGGCTACTGGCGCGAGATCATGAAGCCCTCGGCCATGCGCGCCCTGGGCCAGCCCGACGCCGCCTACTACCTGGAGACGCTGCCGGAGTTCGTGGCCAAGGCTGACACGCTGGTGCGCATGATCGAGCAGGACAACGCCGGCAAGACCACGATGCTGCGGCTGTCGCAAGGCGTGCTGGCGGCGATCGCCAGCGCCGGCACGCTGGCCATGATCTATCTGCTGTACCTGTGGATCATCTCGCCCGTGCTGCGCCTGCGCGACGGCCTGCAGCGCATGGCGGCGCGCGAGTTCAGCACCCGGCTGCCGGTGGAAAGCCGCGACGAGTTCGGCGTGCTGGCGCGCGGCTTCAACCGCATGGCCGACGAGCTGCAAGGGCTGTACACCGGGCTGGAGCAGCGTGTGGAGCAGAAGACGGCCCAGCTGGCGGCGCAGAACCGCGACATCGGCGCGCTCTACGACATGGCGGCCTTCCTCAACCAGCCCAACGAGATCGAGGCGCTGTGCGACGGCTTCCTGCGGCGCGTCATGCTGCAATTCGACGCCGAGGGCGGCAGCATTCGCGCGCTCGACCCGAACAACGAAAAGCTCAACCTGATGGTGTCGGTGGGCCTGTCGGACGCGCTGGTCGAGTCCGAGCACTGCATGCGCGTGGACGACTGTTATTGCGGCGTCGCCACCCGCAAGGCCGGGGTGATCGTGATCCAGGACTTCCGCCACGCGCCGCCCAGCCTGGACCTGAACTGCCAGCGTGAGGGCTTCGCCAGCGTGGCCGTTTTCCGCATCGTCGCGCGCGATGAGGTGCTGGGTTCGTATTCGCTGCATTTCCGCAGCCAGCGCAAGCTGGCGCCTGCCGAATCGCAGCTGCTCGAAACGCTGGGCCAGCACCTGGGCGTGGCGCTGGACAACCGCCGCCTGAGCGCCCAGGCGCGGCAGCTGGCGGTGGTGCAGGAGCGCGGCCTGGTGGCGCAGGGGCTGCACGACAGCCTGGCCCAGGGCCTGAATTTCCTGAACCTGCAATTGCAGATGCTGGACGGGGCGGTCAAGCGCGGCGACGCCGCCGAGGTCGATGAAATCCTGCCGCTGCTGCGCACCGGCGTGGATGAAAGCTACCAGGACGTGCGCGAGCTGCTGACCAATTTCCGCAGCAAGCTGTCGCAGGGCGACCTGTACGTGGCGATCGAGGACACGGTGGACCGCTTCCGCCGCCAGACCGGCATGGATACCGAGCTGGTCGTGGGCGAGCGCCAGGGCGCGCCGCTGGCGCCGGACCAACAACTGCAGGTGCTGTTCATCCTGCAGGAAGCGCTGTCCAACGTGCGCAAGCATTCCGAGGCCGCGCGCGTGCGCGTCGAGGTCGAGGACGGGCGCGATTTCGTGCTCAGCATCAGCGACGACGGGCAGGGCTACGACGCCGAGGAAGTGGCCGCCCGTGGCGAGGCCCATGTCGGCCTGCACATCATGCGCGAGCGCGCGGCGCGCCTGCGCGCCGTCATAAAACTCGAATCGCGGCCCGGCCAGGGCACGCGAGTCCTCTTGACACTGCCCGGCGCAGAACGCCTGGCCGCCTAAGGGGAGGGGTAGCCCACCCCCGAAGCGCTGCACGCCGGTGCTTTCCATAACTGAACGACGCAATACCATGCCCATCCGAATCCTTCTTGTCGACGACCACACGCTGTTCCGCTCGGGCCTGCGCCTGCTGTTGCAGCGCCAGCCCGATTTCGAGATCGTGGCCGAGGCCGGCGACGGGGTCGAGGGCCTGAAGCGGGCCAAGGAACTCAAGCCCGACGTGGTGCTGCTGGACCTGAACCTGCCGGGCCTGTCCGGCCTGGAAACGCTGCAACTGCTGGTGCAGGACCTGCCGTCCTGTGCGGTCATCATCCTGACCGTGTCGGAAGAGGCCGACGAGCTGGGGCAGGCGCTGCGCGACGGCGCGCGCGGCTATCTGGTCAAGAACATCGACGCCGAGGCGCTGACCAGCGCGATCCGCCGCGCGGCGGGCGGCGAACCGGTCATCGCGCAGAGCATGACCGCCAAGCTGGTCGAGCAGTTCCGTGGCCAGGCCCAGGCTGGCGCGCAGCCGGCTGGGCAGGGCGAGCGCCACAGGCTGACCGCGCGCGAGACGCAGATCGTGCAGTACCTGGCGCGGGGCGCCAGCAACAAGGTCATCGCGCGCGAGCTGGACGTCAGCGAAAGCACGGTCAAGATCCATGTGCAGAACGTGCTGAAGAAGCTCAACCTCACCAGCCGCGTGCAGGTCGCCGTGTACGCGGTGGAGCACGGGCTGCACGTCGAGGAATGAGCGCGCGGCGCGCGTGCGCCGGCGGGCTGATCCGCCGCAAACGCCGGCCCGCCGCCGTTTGATCTGCGACAAGGCCGCGTCCGGCACCGGCCCCTAGACTGGCCGGCATGCAAACGCGAACCTCACCCATGGAACTGGTGGCTCCGGCCGGCAGCCTGGCCGCGCTCAAATCCGCTATCGAGGCGGGCGCGGACACGGTCTACCTGGGCCTCAAGAACGCCACCAATGCCCGCAACTTCGCCGGGCTGAATTTCACCGAAAACGACATCCGCGCCGGCGTCGAGCTGGCCCATGCGCGCGGGCGACAGGTCCTTTTCGCCATCAACACTTTCGTGCAGGCCGGGCGCGGCGAGGAATGGCGCGCCGCGGTGGACGCGGCCCATTCGCTGGGCGCGGACGCCGTCATCATGGCCGACGCGGGCCTGCTGGGCTATGCCAGCGACCGCTATCCCGACCTGCGGCTGCACCTGTCGGTGCAGGGCTCGGCCACGCACGCCGACGCCATCGAGCTGATGAAGGAGCAGTTCGGCATCAAGCGCGTGGTGCTGCCGCGCGTGCTGACGCTGGCCGAGATCGCCCGCATCTGCGGACAGGTCAGCGTCGAGGTCGAGGTGTTCGGCTTCGGCAGCCTGTGCGTGATGGCCGAGGGCCGCTGCCTGCTGTCGTCCTACGCCACCGGCGATTCCCCCAATAACAAGGGCGTCTGTTCGCCCGCGCACGCGGTGCGCTGGGTCGAGGACAAGGGCCGCATGGACGCGCGCCTGAACGGCATCCTGATCGACCGTTACGAGCCGGGCGAGCCGGCCGCCTATCCGACGCTGTGCAAGGGCCGCTTCAAGGTCGATGGCGCCGACGACCACGCGCTGGAGGAGCCCACCAGCCTGAACGCCATCGGCCTCTTGCCCCGACTGGCCGAGATGGGCGTGTCCGCCGTCAAGATCGAAGGGCGGCAACGCAGCCCGGCCTATGTGACGCAGGTGGTGTCCACGCTGCGCGCCGCGCTGGACAGCGCGCACGCCGACGCCGCGCGTTTTTCCCCGCGCCCCGAATGGAACGCCATGCTGGCGCGCCATGCCGAGGGCTCCCAAGTCACCCAAGGCGCATTCGAACGTCCATGGAAATGAACGCAACCCCGGCATTCCGCATCTCCGTCGGCCCTTTGCTGTATTACTGGCCGCGCCAGCAGACGCTGGACTTCTACGCCGACCTGGCCGATGGCCCGGCCGACATCATCTATGTGGGCGAGACGGTGTGCAGCCGCCGCCATGAACTGCGCGCCGAGGACTGGCTGGACCTGGCGCGCGACCTGCGCGCCACCGGCAAGACCGTGGTGCTGTCGGGCCGCACCCTGATCGAGACCGGCTCCGAGGCCGGCGCGCTGCGCAAGCTGTGCGAACAGCAGGACTTCCTGATCGAGGCCGGCGAGGTCGGCGCGATGCGCCACCTGGCCGGCCGTCCCTTCGTGGCCGGGCCGCACATGAACGCCTATCACGGCGGCACGCTGGACTGGCTGGCCAGCCGAGGCGCGGTCCGCTTCGTTGCGCCGTTGGAAATGGACAGCGCCACGCTGGCGCGCCTGCTGGCGGAAAAACCCGCCGCGCTGGAGTGCGAGGTCATGGTGTGGGGCCGCATGGCGCTGGCGTTCTCGGCGCGCTGCTTCACCGCCCGCCATTTCCGGCTGAAGAAGGACGACTGCGGCTTCCGCTGCATCGAGCATCCCGACGGCCTGGACCTGCGCACGCGCGAATCGCGCGACTTCCTGGCCATCAACGGCATCCAGGTGCAGTCGGCGGCCTGTCTGGACCTGCTGGACCAGGCGATGGAGCTGGCCGTGATGGGCGCGCGCGTGCTGCGCGTCAGCCCGCAATCGATCGGCACGCAGGCCGCCATCGCGGCGCTGGACGCCACGCGCCATGGCGCGCCGGCGGCCGAGGTCGCGCCGCCCGCCGGCATGGAACGCTGCAACGGCTATTACTACGGCCACGCGGGCATCGACCTGTTGCGGGAGCCGGCATGAACCTGAGCCTGCCCGCGCCGCCCGCGCTGCTGGCCCGGCTGGGCCGCAAGCTGCCGGCGCCGCTCGTGTCGCTGCATTTCACCGCCGGGCTGGAGCTGGCGCGTCGCTTCAAATGGCTGGCGCCGCCGGCCGAGCTGGACGGCCGGCGCTTCGCCATCACCGTCGAGGACCTGGGCCTGCGCAGCTGCTTCGCCGTGCGCGGCGGCGCGTTCCGCCCCGTGTGGGACGGCGCGCCGGCCGAGCTGGAACTGGGCGCCAAGCTGGCCGACTTCCTGGCGCTGATGCGCGCGGACATGGACGCCGACACCTTGTTCTTCCAGCGCCGCCTGCGGATCTCCGGCGACACCGAGCTGGGCCTGATCGTGAAGAACTGGCTGGACGCCTCGCCGCGCCCGGCCTGGCTGGACAAGCTGGGCGCGCTGGGGCGGCCGCAAGCCTGAGCCTGGGACGATCGTTTCGCATGACCGCCGGCGGCGCGGGCGGTCTTGTATAGTCGTGCCACTTCCGACCACGATCCTGGCACGCCTCTCTCATGCCCGTCATCCGCGCTCGTTCCTGCTTGTCGTCACCGGCCGTCCTGGCGCTGGCGGCGCTGCCCTGGCTTTGCGGCCCGGCCGCCGCCGCGCCGCGCATCGTCTACAGCGGCACGCTGCAAGGCGCGGGCGAGGTGGTGATGGAGCTGGACAGCCAGCCGGCCGACGGCGTCGTCAAGGGACGCTATTTCTATCCCCGGCATGGCGTGGACATCCCGTTGCAAGGCACGCCGCAGGCGCTGGCCGAACCCATGACGCATCAGGCGGCGGTCGACACGGGGTGGGACCCGCAGGCCAGTCCGCCGCCCGCCGCCGCCACCTGGAAGGGCGAGCGCGACGCGCAGGGCTATCGCGGGACCTGGACCGACGCGCGCAGCGGCAAGACGCGCGGCTTCAGCCTGAAGCGCGTGGCCGAATACGATCCCGAGCAGACCGCGCCGGGCGCGGTGCAGGCTGTCACCGAGGCCATCAGCGGCGGCCGGGGCAGCGGCGTGGATGCCGGGGCCGACATCAATGCCCGCAGCGCGCCCTATGAAACCCTGAAGCTGGCCGGGCATGCGTTGCCCGCCGGCGAAGAGGTCGGCGCCGGCGCGGCGGCCTACCGGATGTGGCGCGACCCGCGCACCGGCTTCATGTATCCCCGGCTGGCACGGCATCCGAACACCCAGACCTTGCAACGCGTCAACCATCTGCTGGAACAGCGCCACTGGCAGATGAGCCTGGCGGCGCTGGCCTGCAAGGCGTCGGTTTACGAGAACGGTTCCTGGGGCGCTGGCACGCTGGGTGGCTACGACGAGGAATCGGTCCAGGTGACGTGGCTGTCGTCCGCGCTGCTGACCGTGACCGAGTCCGGCAGCCTGTTCTGCGGCGGCGCGCATCCGGACAATCACTTCGACCTGTATACCTACGACCTGCTGCGCGGCGAGTACCTGGACTGGAACCGGGTGTTCCCGGCCTATGTGGCGGGCGAATACAGCCAGTCCGCGCCCAGCCCGGCCTTGCTGAAGATCGTGGACCGCGCCCGCCAGAAGATGGCGGCGGCGGCCCGCAGCCAGCGTGGCCGGCAGGACGTCGACCGCGAAGGCTGCTCGGACGTGTGGCCCGAGTTCCTGGCCCTGGGCGCGCAGGCGCCGGGCGCGCTGAGCCTGTCGGTGTCCGGCGTCGGCCATGCCATGGGCGTGTGCCTGGGCACGTATGCGGCGGTGCCGTTCAAGGATCTGGAGCCTTACCTGGCGCCGGGCGGCCGGGCCTATCTGGTCACGGACTAGGGCGGGCCAACGGCAGGGGGGCAAAGACGGCCGTCAGGCCAGGCGCAAAGCCCGGCGCGGCGCGGGGGCTTGGGACATGGCGGCGGCCCGCCGTGCTATATCCTCGGGCCGACACAGCAACGGAGCACAGCATGAAGATATTGATCGTGGGCGCCAGCAAGGGCCTGGGCCGCGCCCTGGCCGAAGGGCTGGGGCAGGACGCGGAAATGATCATCGGCGTATCGCGCAAGACGCCCACGGACTTGACGGTGGCGCCGTCCTGCGCGCTGCGCTGGATCGAGGCGGACCTGTCCGACCCCGAGGCCGCCGCCGCGCGCATCGCCGAGCAGGCGCCGGCCGAGCTGGACGCCATTCTCTACAACGTCGGCGTGTGGGAAGACAAGGCCTTCACCGACGATTACGACTTCCTGGCCGATTCGCCGCAGCAGATCGCGCGGCTGCTGGACATCAACATCACCGGCACGATCCTGTTGCTGCAACGGCTGATCCCGCGCCTGCTGGGTCGCGCCAAGCCGCAGCTGGTGCTGACCGGCTCGACCTCGGGACTGCCGCGCAGCGGCCGGCCCGAAGTGGCGTTCGGCGCGTCCAAGGCGGCGCTGTCGGGTATCGCCGACGCGCTGCGCGAGAGTTTCCGGGCGCGGCGGCTGGCGGTCACCTGCCTGCAGCTGGGCTATCTGAACACCGAGGACGGGCTGGCGGTGGCGCGCGATGAGGCCAGCCGGCGCGGCGAGGGCACGCTGGCGCCGGTGCACGATGTGGTGGCGATGGTGCGCGCGCTGCTCAGCCTGTCCGATGCCTCTTTCGTGCGGGAACTGGTGTTGCCGGCGATCCTCGACGAGCGCTTCTGAGGCCGGCCGTTCAGAGCCGTCCCGTCTCCATCGCCCGCGCCACCCGCGACAGCGCCAGGCTGGCCGCGAAGTACAGCGCGGCCACCGCCAGGTAGACCTCGACGTGATAGGGCCGCCAGGCCGTGCCGGCCACCACGGCCTTGGCGGCGCCCAGCACGTCGAACACGTCGATGATGCTGACCAGCGAGGTATCCTTGACCGCGCCCACGAACACGCCCAGCGCGGCCGGCGCGGCGATGCGCCGGGCCTGCGGCCAGATCACGGCCTGGTAGGCCAGGGCGGAGCCCATGCCCAGCGCGCGCGCCGCAGCCATCTGGCCCGGCGGGATGGCCTGCAGCGCGCCGCGCAGCACTTCGGCCAGCAGGCAGGCGGTGTGCAGCGTCAGCGCGGCCAGCGCCATGCTGAACTTGGACACGCCGCCGCCCAGCAGCATGGGCAGCACGAAGGACGCGAACAGCAGTTGCGTCACCAGCGGCACGCCGCGCACGGCCTCGATCAGCGTGGCGGCGGCGAACGAGCCGGCGGGGCTGGACGAGCGGCGCAGCAGCGCCAGACCGGCCGCCAGCGGCACGGCGGCCAACAGCGCCGCGATCGCCAGGATCAGCGTGACCAGCAGGCCGCCCCAGCGCAGCGGGCCGATGGCCTCGCCGCCCCAGGGCCAGCCGGACAGCGCGCCGGCGGCAAGCGCCAGCGCGGCGATGGCGACGCCGGCGCGTACCCGTCCGGACAGCCGGCCCGCGCCCAGCGCCACGGCGACCGCCAGCAGCAGCGCGGCGCAGGCGACCAGGGCGGGGCCGCGATGCGCCGGCTGCATCGCGCCGAACAACAGCAATGGCAGGTTCTCGCCCACGGCGGCCCAGCAGGCGCCGGCTGCTTGCGCGCAGGCCGCCGCGTCGCCGCGCCAGACGGCGTTGAGCAAGGCCCAGTCGGCGAGCGAGCCGGCGGCGAGCAGCGCCGCCAGCAGCACGGCCGTCCTGGCCAGGCGCCGCGCCCAGCGCCCGCCGCCTTGCCCAGCAAGGGTGGCAAGCAGCGCGGGGCGTTCGCCCAGGCGCGCGCCGTGCAGATCGCCCGGACCATGCCGGGCGCTGCGCGCGTTCCACGCGGACAGCGCGCCGCCCAGCGCCAGGGCCAGGCCCAGATAGGCCGCCAGCGCCAGCGAGATGCCTTCCAGCGCCAGGCCGGTCTGCGTGATGGCGGTGTTGATGACGGCCATCAGGTCCTGGTAGCCGATGGCGATGGCCAGCGTGCTGTTCTTGATCAGCGCCAGGCACTGGTTGGCGTAAGGCGGCAGCGCCACGCGCGCGGCGTTGGGCGCGACGACCAGGCGCAGGATATCCAGGCGCGACAGCGCCAGCGCCTGTCCGGCCTCGACCAGCCCCGCCGGCACCGCGCGCACCGAGGCGCGCACGATGTCGGCGATATAGGCGGCATGGAATACCGACAGGCCGATGACCAGCGTGGCGAATTCGATGCTGGGCTGCCAGCCGCCTTGCAGGCCCAGTCCGCGCCGGACTGGCAGTTCGACGATGGGCGCGGGCAGGAGGGTCCAGGCGAGCAGCAGGCCGGCCAGCGCCAGCCAGGGCGCGACGCGGACGAGCAGAACGCGTCCACGATGCGCGGGTCCGTCCGCCGCGAGCCGCCGGCGTCGAATCGCCCAGCCCGCGATCAACATGGCGACAATCAGGCTCGCCGCTTGCGGCAGCCAGCCGTGCAGCGCCGGCAGCGCCAGTCCGCGATTGGACAGCAGCACCGACGGCAGCGGCTCCCAGGCCTGGCGCGCGTCGGGCAGGCGCAGCAGCAGGCCGTACCAGACGAAGAGCTGCAACAGCACCGGGGTGTTGCGCAGCGGCGCGATGAGGACGGCCGCCAGCCGCGACGCCACCGGATCGGGCGACAGGCGCGCGAGGCCCAGCGCCACGCCCAGCAGCGTGGCCAGGGGCAGGGCGGCCAGCGCCACCGTCAGCGTGTTGACCAGGCCGGCCGCCAGCGACATCCAGTAGGGATCCTCGGGCAGCACATCGAGCAGGCTTTCCGAGATGCGAAAGCCCGAGGCCTGGAACAGGAAGCCGAAGCCGCCGTGCACGCCGCGCGCGGCCTGCACGGATTCGATCTGCAGCGCCAGCAGCGCGGCCAGCCCGCCCAGGCCCAGGATCCAGGCCAGCGCGGCGGGCCAGCGGCGCGGCGCGGCCGGCAGGGCGAGCGCGCTCATGGCGCGCCGCGTCCGATTCGCGCCGAAGGCGCGCGCCGGACGGCGCCAGCGCGCGTCATTGGAACGGCGGCGAGTACAGCAGGCCGCCCTGGTTCCATTGCGCGTTCAGCCCGCGTTCCAGCTTCAGCGGCGTGGCCGCGCCCAGGTTGCGGTTCCACACCTCGCCGTAGTTGCCGACGGCCTTGATGGCGTTGCGCGCCCAATGCTCGTCCAGGCCGAAGCTCTTGCCGATGCCGGGCTCCGCGCCCAGCAGGCGGCGCACCTGCGCGTCCGCGCCCTGCGCCTGGCTGTCGGCGTTGGCGGCGGTGACGCCCAGTTCCTCGGCGGCCACCAGGGCGTTGACGGTCCAGCGCACGATGGCGCTCCAGTTGGGGTCGTCCTGGCGCACGAAGGGGCCGAGCGGCGACTTGTTGATGCGCTCGGGCAGGATGACGAAGTCGTCCGGATTGGCGGCGCGCGCGGCGCGGCTGGCGGCCAGCGTGGACGCGTCTGACAGGTAGACGTCGCAGCGGCCCGCGTAGAAGGCCTGTTCCAGCTCCACCAGGTTCTCGATCACCACCGGCCGGTACGACAGCTTGCGCTTCTTGAAGTAATCGACCAGGTTCTGTTCGTTGACGGTGCCCGGCTGCACGCAGACCTGCGCGCCGTCCAGTTCGGCGGCGCTCTTGACGCCCAGCTTCTTCGGCACCATGAAGCCCTGGCCGTCGTAGAACACGATGCCGGCCGAGACGATGCCCAGGCCGGCGTCGCGGCCCGAGGTGATGGTGGTGTTGCGGTTCAGCACGTCGATCTCGCCGCTTTGCAGCGCCGGAAAGCGTTGCTGCGAACTGAGCGGCACGAAGCGGGTCTTGGACGCGTCGCCCAGCACGGCTGCGGCCAGCGCGCGGCACAGGTCGGCGTCCAGGCCGGTCCAGCGGCCCTGCGCGTCGGCGATGGACAGGCCGGCCGAGCCCTGGCTCACACCGCAGACCAGCTCGCCGCGCTTCTTGATGGCGTCCACCGTGGGGCCGGCCTGCGCCGCGCCCGCCATGGCCAGCGCCGCCGCCGCGCCCGTCGTGGCCTTGATGAGGAAATTGATGCCGATGCGTCGTGCCTTCATGCCTGTCCTGTATTCGTCGTATGCAAGAAAGGCATGCATTCTAGGTGTGGCCGCGCGGGAATCGAGCGACTGTCTCGTCATATGGATATGAGCACTAAGCCTTATCGTTATCGTGTTCACGTCCCTACAATTCCCAGCATCCGAGGCCCGTTCCCCGTGGCGGGCCCGCCGGCGCTGGCGCCGGTCCTTTCTTGTTGTGGAGCAGATGGCGCATGCGTTGGCAGGATGAGTTCAGGCAGTTCTTTCCCATCACGCGGGACCGCGTCTACGCCAACATCGCCTACACCAGTCCGCTGTCGCCCAAGGTGGCCTCGGCGGTGGCCGATTTCTTCGACGGCATCGCCCATGCGCGCAGCGACAAGCCGGGCTGGCTGGCCGATGCCGACGCGCTGCGCGCGCGCCTGGCCCGGCTGATCGGCGGCGACGCGCGCCGGCTGGCCTTTACCAAGAACACGACGGAGGGGCTGAACACCGTGGCCCAGGGCCTGCCCTGGCGGGAAGGCGACAACCTGGTCGTGGACGACCAGGAGCATCCTTCGAACGCGCTGCCGTGGCTGAGCCTGCGCCGGCGTGGCGTGGACGTGCGCGTGGCCTCGTCGGGCGGACATCGCTACACCGTGGACGATATCTGGGCGCGCGTGGATGCGCGCACGCGGCTGGTCGCGCTGTCCTGGGTGCAGTACGCCACGGGCCTGCGCAGCGACATCGCGGAACTGGGCCGGCGCTGCGCGGCCCGGGACATCTGGCTGGTGGTGGACGGCATACAGGGCGCCGGCCTGCTGCGCGCGCGGGTCGACGACTGGGGCGTGGACGCGTTCGCCTGCGGCGCGCACAAGGGCCTGCTCGGCCCGCTGGGCGTGGGCTTCCTGCATCTGTCGCCGGCGCTGCTGGACGCGCTGGATCCGCCGTACCTGGGGCCGTCTGGCGGCCTGTCGCTGGACAAGTCCGGACCCGAGTGGCGCGTCGCCGCGCCCGACCGCCAGGACGCGCGGCGGCTGGAGACCGGCAATCTGAATTACCCCGGCATCGCCGGCTGGGCCGGAGCGCTGGACCTGATCGAGCAGGCCGACCCGGCGCGCATCGAGCCCTGGGCGCTGGAATTGTCGCGCGCGCTGGCCGACGGCCTGCGCGGCCTGGGCCTGGACGTGGTGTCGCCGGCCGACGCGTCCATGCGCAGCACCACCACGGCGCTGCGCCTGCCCGATCCGGCGGCCGCGCTGGCCCATCTGGCCGAGGCCGGGGTGGTGGCCAGCATTGTGGAGTATGGTTACGTGCGCCTGTCATTGGGCGCCTATAACAACCACGAGGATGTGGACCGCATCCTGCGCACCGCGCGCGGATGGGTCTAGTGTGCTGTCCCGCAGATACGCCCGCACGAAATCCACCCCTAGCCGCCAGGGCGTCGTTGCAAATCCTCGTGATACCTACGGGTATCACTGCGGTTTGCGCCTAGCCCTGACGCCTATGGATGAATTTCGTCATGCGGACGTACCTACGGGACAGCACACTAGGAAAACCTTTCGCATCAACGCAATCGTTCCGAGGAGAAGCAGATGAGCGACAGCAAGAAACCCAATTGGCGTCTGGAAACCGTGGCCGTGCATGGCGGCTACCGGCCCGATCCCACCACCCGCGCGGTGGCGGTGCCGATCTACCAGACCGTGGCCTACGCGTTCGACGACACGCAGCATGGCGCCGACCTGTTCGACCTGAAGGTCGCGGGCAATATCTACACCCGCATCATGAACCCGACCACCGACGTACTGGAACAGCGCGTCGCGGCGCTGGAAGGCGGCATCGCCGCGCTGGCGCTGGCCTCGGGCCAGGCCGCCGTGACCTACGCGATCCTGACCATCGCCGAGGCGGGCGACAACATCGTCTCGTCCAGCACGCTGTACGGCGGCACCTACAACCTGTTCGCCCACACGCTGCCGCAGTACGGCATCACCACGCGCTTCGCGGATCCGCGCGATATCGGCTCGTTCGAGAAGCAGATCAACGAACGCACCAAGGCGATCTTCGCCGAGTCCGTCGGCAACCCGCTGGGCAATATCACCGACATCGCCGCGCTGGCCGAGCTGGCGCACCGCCACGGCCTGCCGCTGATCGTCGACAACACCGTGCCCTCGCCGTACCTGCTGCGTCCGATCGAGCACGGCGCGGACATCGTGGTGCAGTCGCTGACCAAGTACCTGGGCGGCCATGGCACCAGCCTGGGCGGCGCCATCATCGACTCGGGCAAGTTCCCCTGGGCCGAGCACAAGGCCCGCTTCAAGCGCCTGAACGAACCCGACATCAGCTATCACGGCGTGGTCTATACCGAGGCGTTCGGCCCGGCCGCCTATATCGGCCGCGCCCGCGTGGTGCCGCTGCGCAATACCGGCGCGGCGATCTCGCCGTTCAATTCCTTCCAGATCCTGCAGGGCATCGAGACGCTGGCGCTGCGGGTGGACCGCATCGTCGAGAACGCGGTCAAGGTCGCCGGCTTCCTGCGCGAGCATCCCAAGGTCGAATGGGTCAACTACGCCGGCCTGCCGGACCACGCCGACCACGCCCTGGTGCAGAAGTACCTGGGCGGCAAGGCGCCGGGCCTGTTCACCTTCGGCGTGAAGGGCGGCCGCGAGGCCGGCGCGCGCTTCCAGGACGCGCTGCAGCTGTTCACCCGACTGGTCAACATCGGCGACGCCAAGTCGCTGGCCACGCATCCGGCGTCCACCACGCACCGCCAGCTCAATCCCGAAGAGCTGCAAAAGGCCGGCGTGCGCGAGGAAACCGTGCGCCTGTCGATCGGCATCGAACACATCGACGACCTGATCGCCGATCTGGACCAGGCCCTGGCGCAGGTGTGACGATGGCGATGATGCAACGCAGAACCCTGCTGAAGCTGGTGGCGGGCTTGCCCGCCATGGCCGCCGCGCCCGCGCTGGCGGCCGGCAGGCAGGGCGCCGCCGGCAAGGACGCCGGCGGCAAGACCTATGTGCTGGCGCATGGCTCCTGGCATGGCGGCTGGTGCTGGCGGCTGGTGGCCGAGCGCCTGGCGGCGGCCGGCCACCGGGTGTACGCGCCCAGCTATACCGGCATGGGCGATCGCGCCCACCTGCTGTCCCGCAGCATCACCATCGATACCTTCGTCGAGGACCTGGTGCAGGTCATCCAGACCGAGGAGCTGAACGACGTGATCCTGGTGGGCCACAGCTTCGGCGGGATCCCGATCACGGGCGTGGCCGACCGGATTCCGGAACGGCTGGCGCACCTGGTGTACTTCGACGCGATCGTGCTGCAGAGCGGCCAGAACGCGTTCTCGGTCTATCCGCAGGCCGACGCCGACGCGCGCATCGCGGCGGCCTCCAAGGCCACCGACGGGCTGGCGGTGCCGATCCCGGATCCGATT
This sequence comes from Achromobacter sp. Marseille-Q0513, assembly GCF_018195695.1. NCBI lineage: Bacteria > Pseudomonadati > Pseudomonadota > Betaproteobacteria > Burkholderiales > Alcaligenaceae > Achromobacter > Achromobacter sp. Marseille-Q0513. Next base: position 26,946 of record NZ_JAGTJY010000030.1, read on the forward strand.
CCAGCGGCCTGGGGTTTCAAGGAAGGCAGCGCCGACCACGCCTGGGTCAAGCGCCGCCTGACCGCGCATCCGCTGGCCAGCTACACCACGCCGCTCACGCTCAAGCATCCGATCGGCAACGGCCGGCCGCGCACCTACATCCACTGCACCCAGCCCGAGCTGGGCGTGCTGGAGGCCTCGCGCAAGCTGGTCAAGTCGCAACCGGGCTGGAACTGGGTCGACCTGGCCGCGCCGCACGAGGCGCACATCACGCATCCGGATCAGCTCGCGGCCCTGCTGCTGGGCCTGTCCTGAGGCGGGAAGGGCCGGCGCGTCCGCTCAGGCGGCGCCGGCCTGGCGCTTGCGGCAGGCCGACGGCGCCATGCCCTCGGCGCGCTGGAAGGCGCGGCTGAAGGCCGCCTGCGATTGATAACCCACGCGCTCGGCGGCTTCCTGGATGCCCGCGCCTTGTTCCAGCAGCCGGCGGGCGGCGCGCATGCGCAGCGCCTGCAGCAGCTGGGCGGGCGTGGTGCCGCTGTGCAGCGTGAAGCGGCGGTGGAAGGTGGCCTTGGACATGTGCAGCCGGTCGGCCATGTCCTGCAGGCTCCAGGGCAGCGCCGGCTCGGCCAGGATGGCCTGCAGCAGCCCGGCCATGGCCGGGTCGCGCGCCAGCACCAGCAGGCCGTGCGCTTGCGGGTCGCGCGCCGCCAGATGGCGCAGCATGAAGAAGATGAGCAGGTCGGTCAGCCGCTCCAGCACCAGCGGCGAGGCGGCCGGATCGGCGGTCTCGTCCAGGATCAGCTGGAACACGCCCCGCGCGGCGGCATAGCGCGCGTCGCTGGCCCGCAATAGCAGATAATCGGGCAGGGCGTCGGCCAGCAGGCCGTCCAGCCCGGAACGGAATTCGAAGAAGCCGCAGGCCAGGCCGGTGCCGTCGGGGCGGCGCGGTTCCAGCGGCTGCATGCCCCGGGACGGGTCCGCGGGCAGGGCGCCGGCTGGCATCAGCGTGTGCGGCAGGTCGCGCAGGAAGAAGATGCCGTCGCCGGCGGCCAGCGCCAGGCTTTCGGTTGCCAGGTCCACGCGGCAATCGCCGTGCAGGATCAGGTGGAAGCTGGCGCGCGCGCGGCCGCTGGTGCTGGCGTTCCAGGCGCCGCAATACTGGCCCAGGTGATAGAGGCTGGAGCGCACGTCCAGGCTGGACAGCAGCAGCGCGTCGGCGGCGGATCGGTCGTGGGCGGGCTGGGACAAGGCGTTCCGGAAAAACCCGGCCATCTGATACGGCGCAGGCACAATAGCAGTTTGAGAGGATGATGCGCCATGTGCCCGGGTTATAAGCGCATAGCTGAAAGTCGATAAGTTCGAGCATCAAGTTGCGATCAGCGGGCATTGTCGCCCGCCGCCGGGCATACGCACAATACGGTTTTGCAATCCGCACCTGGAGATCCACATGGCCCGTCTGACCATCCATACCGCGCAAAGCGCGCCCGAAGCCGTCCGTCCCGCCCTGAGCGCCGCCGAACAGGGCGCCGGCTACCTGTCGAACCTGCTGGGCGTGCTGGCCAATGCGCCGGCGGCCCTGGAGGCCTATCAGACGCTGTCGCAGATCAACGCCCGCGCCGGGCTGACGCTGCAGGAGCGCGAAGTGGTGCAACTGGTGGCCGGCACGCGCCACGGCTGCACCTTCTGCGTGGCCGGCCATACGGCGCTGGCCCGCAACAAGGCCAAGCTCTCACCCGAGGTGGTCGAGGCGCTGCGCGCCCAGGGCACGCTGCCCGACGCGCGGCTGCAGGCGCTGGCCGCCTTCACCGAGGCCGTCATCAACACGCGCGGCCGCGTCAGCGACGCCGAGCTGCAGGCGCTGCGCGAGGCCGGCTACACCGACGGCAACGCGCTGGAAGTGATCGTCGGCGTGGGCCTGGCCACCATCTGCAATTTCGGCAACAACCTGGCGCAGACGCCGCTCAACACGCAGCTGGCCGACTACGCCTGGAGCCCCAAGCAATGACGGCGACGCAGGCGCTTACCGATACCGGCGCGCGTTCCTGGCTGCCGGCCGAGCTGCGCGACTGGCTGGACGCGCATGCCCAGGCGCTGGACGAAGGCGCCGAGGATCCCGCCTCGGTCCTGCCCAGGCTGGCCGAGGCCGGCGTGTTCCGGCTGGGCGTGCCCGCCAGCCAGGGCGGCCTGGAAGGCAGCGATGCGGGCGATGCCATCGAGGCGGTGTCGCAGCTGGCCGAGCATTCCGTGGCGGCGGCCTTCGTGGCCTGGGGCCAGCGCGTCTTCATCGAATACCTGCTGCACAGTCCGAACCAGGCGCTGGCGCGCGACTGGACCGGCCCGCTGCTGCGCGGCGAGCTGGCCGGCGCCACGGCGCTGTCCAACGCCATGAAGTTCCTCAGCGGCATCGAGTCGCTGCAGATCTCGGCGCGCCAGGACGGCGACGACTGGGTGCTGGACGGCCGCATGCCCTGGGTCACCAATCTGCGCCCGGACGGCTTCCTGGTGGCGGCGGCCAGCTCGCCGCGCAGCAGCGGGC
>NZ_JAGTJY010000030.1:29470-44935 GCF_018195695.1 Achromobacter sp. Marseille-Q0513
GGGGGGGGGCGCGGGCCCCGCGGCGGCGGCCCCGCCGGCGGGGGGGGCGCGCCCGGGGGGCACCGCGGCCCGGCCGGGCGGCGCCGCCCGGCGCCGGTGGGGCCGGAAACCGAGCAACCGGGGGGCGCGGGAGGGGAGGGGCGTGCGCATCGGCCCGCGCTGGCTGATCCATGCCGATGCCCGCCAGTACCTGCCGCAGGCGCGGCCGGCCTTCGCCGGGCTGCAATGCGGCCTGTCCATCGGCCTGGCCCGGCGCGCGCTGCGCCAGGGCGCGAAGGCGGGGCAGGGGCAGGGCGCGCGCGGCATCCTGGCCGAGCCGCTGGCGCAGCTGCAGGCCCAGGTCGAATACCTGTCGGACCAGCTCATCGCCGGCGTGCGCGAGGGCCGCTACGTGGCCGAGCCCTGGCTGCTGTTCGAGGTCCGTATCGCGCTGGCCGAGGCGGCGCAGCAGGCGGTGCAGATGGAGCTGCAGGCCAGCGGCGGCGCGGCCTACCTGAAGCCGGCCGGCGATGGCTTCGCGCGGCGCTGGCGCGAGGCCGCCTTCCTGCCCATCGTCACGCCCAGCCTGGTCCAGTTGAAGACCGAGCTGGCCAAGCGCCGGGCCCGGCTGGCCGCCGAGGCGGCGGCATGAGTGACGACATGAGCGGCGGCGTGCCGGTGCTGCGCGCGCGCGGCCTGACGCTGCGCTATCCGGGCGCCGACGCCGCCGTGTTCCAGGACGTGAACCTGGACCTGGCGCGCGGCGAGGTGCTGGCAGTACTGGGCGCCAGCGGGGCCGGCAAGTCCAGCCTGCTGCGCGTGCTGGCCGGACTGCAGGCGCCCAGCGCCGGCGCGCTCGACATGGAAGGCCAGCCGCTGGCCGGCGTGCATCCGCGCGTGGCCGTGGCGTTCCAGGATCCGTGCCTCTTGCCCTGGTTGACGCTGGAGCGCAACGTGGCCTTCGGCCTGGACTTCAAGCATCAGCCGGCGCTGGATGCGCGCGAGCGCGCGCGGCGCGTGGACCTGGCCATCGAGGAAGTCGGCCTGTCGCACGCCCGCCAGCTGCGGCCGGCGCAGCTGTCCGGCGGCATGGCGCAGCGCACCGCGCTGGCGCGCTGCCTGGCTCGCCAGCCGGCGGTGCTGCTGCTGGACGAGCCCTTCGGGGCGCTGGACGAGGTCACACGCGCCGAGATGCAGACGCTGCTGCGCAAGGTGGTGGCCGACGTCGGCGCCGCCGCGCTGCTGATCACCCACGATATCGACGAGGCGCTGCTGCTGGCCGACCGCATCGTGCTGCTGGGCGGCGCGCCCGGCGGCGTGCTGGGCGAATGGGCCGTGGACCTGCCGCAGCCGCGCGCCGACCTGCTGCCCGAAATGGGCGCGCTGCGCCTGGAAATCCTGTCCCGCCTGCGCGGCGCGCTGCGGGCCGGACGCGCGGCGTCCGAACCGGCGGTATCTGTTTGACCCCCCATCAGAGCAAGACACAAGGAGCCTAGGAATGTGCCTGGAACACATGTCGCGTCGCGACTGGTTGAAACTGACGGCGCTGCTGAGCGCGGGCGGGGCGGCGTCGTTGCTGTCCGCCTTCAACGCGCGCGCCCAGGCCGAGCCCGACGCGCCGGTGCGCATCGGCTATCTGCCGATCACCGACGCCGCGCCGCTGCTGGTGGCGCACAACAACGGCCTGTTCGACAAGGCCGGCGTCAAGGCCGAGAAGCCCACGCTGCTGCGCAGCTGGGCGCAGGTGATCGAGGCCTTCATCTCGGGGCAGGTCAACGTGGTGCACCTGCTGTCGCCCATGACCGTCTGGGCGCGCTTCGGCAGCCAGGTGCCGGCCAAGGTGGTGGCCTGGAACCACGTCGGCGGTTCCGGCCTGACGGTGACGCCGGAGATCAACAGCGTCAAGGACCTGGGCGGCAAGACCGTGGCGATCCCGTTCTGGTATTCCATCCATAACGTGGTGCTGCAATACCTGCTGCGCGAGAATGGCCTGACGCCGGTGTCGCGCAAGGACGGCGCGCCGGCGGCGGGCGAGGTCAACCTGATCGTGATGGCGCCGGCTGACATGCCGCCGGCGCTGGCGCAGAAGCGCATCGCCGGCTACATCGTGGCCGAGCCCTTCAACGCCGCGGCCGAGACGCTGGGCGTGGGCAAGGTGCTGCGCTTCACCGGCGACGTCTGGCGCAACCACGCCTGCTGCGTGGTGTTCATGCACGAGCGCGACCTGGAACAGCGGCCGCAGTGGTCGCAGAAGGTGGTGGACGCCATCGTGCAGGCCCAGCTCTGGATCCGCGACAACCGCGAGGAAACCGCCAGGCTGCTGTCCAAGGAAGGCATCAACCGCTATACGCCGCACGGCCTGCCGGCCCTGAGCAAAGTGCTGGCGCCGCCGCCCGAGGACCGCGAGCGCTACCTGGCCAGCGGCGCGATCCGCCATGGCGACTGGGACGAGCGTCGCATCGACTTCCAGCCCTATCCCTTCCCGAGCTACACCGAGGAACTGGTGCGCCGGCTGCGCGACACGCTGATCGAGGCCGACCGGGGCTTCCTGGCGACGCTGGATCCGGCGCGCGCGGCCGCCGAGCTGGTCGATGACCGCTACGTCAAGCGCGCCATCGAGGCCGTCGGCGGATTGGGGCGCTTCGGCTTTCCCGAGAGCTACGTCCGCAGCGAGCAGGTGCAGGCGTGAGCGGGACGCCGTCCACGGCGGCGGGCGCGGCTGCGGCAGCGTCGGGATCGGGCGCAACGGCGCCTGCCGTGCCCGCCCGTGCCAGCACCCGGCCGCCGGGGCTGGCCAGCCGCGCCGGCCTGGGCGTGCTGGGGCTGGCGGTCGTGGCGCTGGCCTGGTGGCTATGCACCGCCGTGCTGCCGGCCGAAGGCGCGATGGCGCGGCGTTTCGCGCCCGGCCCGACCTTGAGCGCGCTGGCCATGCTGTTGACCGGCCCGGACCTGCCCGCCCATATCCTGGTCAGCCTGCGCCGCATCGCGGTGGGCCTGGGGCTGGCGCTGGCCGTGGGCGTGCCGCTGGGGCTGGCCATCGGCAGCTTCCGACGGCTGGAGGCGGCGCTGTCGCCCGCCATGCAGTTCCTGCGCATGATCTCGCCGCTGTCCTGGATGCCGATCGCGGTGATGGCCTTCGGCGTGGGCGATGATCCGGTGTACTTCCTGCTGGCCTTCGCCGCCGTCTGGCCCATCGTGCTCAACACCGCCGCCGGCGTGCATCACCTGGATCCGCGCTGGCTGCTGCTGGCGCAGAGCGTGGCCGCGACTCGCTGGGAAACGCTGTGCCATGTGATCCTGCCGGGCGTGCTGGGCCACATCCTGACCGGCCTGCGGCTGGCCATCGGCATCCTGTGGATCGTGCTGGTGCCCTGCGAGATGCTGGGCGTGTCGGCCGGCATGGGCTATTTCATCCTGGATACGCGCGACCGGCTGGCCTATCCCGAATTGATGGCGATGGTGCTGTTGATCGGGCTGCTGGGCTTCCTGCTGGACGCGGCGGCGCGGGCGCTGTATCGGCGCTGGAGCCGTTAGCCGCCGGCCGCGACGGGGCGCGTTTCGTGATTCGGGCCATAGCCTGTACGCTATGGCCCCATCCCGCGCGGCGCCCTGGCGGCGCATTCCCATTTCAGGCATGAACCCATGACCATCAGCACGCTTGTCCCGCTCATCGGCCACACCTCGGCAAGCGCCGCGCTGCAGGATTGCATGCTGGGCCTGGGCATGAAGAAGATGCCCAAGGGCGACTCGACCACCCGGGTGCGCACCCAGGACAAGCTGGTGTCGCTGGAATTCGATCCCACCGAGTCCTACATGGGCAGGAATGTCCGGGAGCCCGTGGGCGACGGCGGGTTCACGCTGGAGTCCTTCGATGTGCACCAGGGATACCTGGGGGAGCTGCCTTTCGGCCTGTCGCTGGCCATGGAGCGGCAGCAGGTGGACGCGGCGCTGGGTAGGGCCCTGGACGAAGACCCGAAGGCAGAGGTCCAGACCTACCGCCGGGATGCCTTCCTGATCATCGTGTTCTATGGCAGGAAAGGGCGGAAGATCGACACATTCAGGTTCACCCGGCCCAACGTCCATAGCGCCAAGCGATTCACCATCGAGCTCCAGGCCGTTGCCGCCGAAACACCGAGTGCGACCGCGCAGCCGCTGTCCGCCCCGGAACTGCTGTCCTTCCTGGGCGCATCGCCGGACGACGCCGCCTTTGGCGCCTGGCTGGACCAGCATGGCATCCACGACCGTCCGCATGCGGCCCCTGGCGTTGACGGCCATGGCGCCGCGTCGGACGAGACGCTGCGCGAGGCGCGCCTGAGCGAGATCGACGAGAACGAACGGCACGGCGTTGCGTTGATCTACGAAAGCCGGGAAAACCACGGCCGGCTGTTTTCCGCCGAAGCTGCGGAGCAGGGCTACGTCCTCAAGCAGGCGGCCTTCTACGGCCCGGGTGCTTCCGGCCGTGCAGGATTCCAGGGCGAGCTTCCCTTCGGCTTGCGCTTCGCCGACGGACCGGCGCAGGTTCAGGAAAAGCTCTCCGCCCCGATCGCCCGCCGCGTGCTGCATGGACTGCCGGCGGAACTCTGGGTCGACAAGGACTGGCATCTGAACATCAGCTACACGGCGGACGCCAGCCGCGTCGCCATCGTGCACGTACGCAGGCCGAATCGCTACGATCTGGAGATGATCGGCGCCGCTTCATCGGAAGCATCCCGGAACGCGCCGGACCTGGAAAAGTTGAACGCGGCCATTGGCCTGGCCGTGGATGACGCCAAACTGCAGGCGGCCCTGGCGCCGCTGGCGTGGAATCAGGACGCACGGGACGAGGCCGGGCGCGGCGATGAGGTCTTTCGCTACCTGAAGTCCCACGGCCTGAGCCTGTATTTCCGCGATGGCGCGGACGCGGGCACGACCGTTCTTGCCGGCTACCGCGTGAACCGGGCCGGCGACATGGACAGCGCGGGATACCCGGGGCCGCTGCCCTTCGGCCTGGCGTTCTCCACCAGGCTCGAGGACATCATCCCGCGCGTGGGCAGGGATCCGGACGCGCACGGCGTGGCCGAGGACACCGGCTACTTCCTGTGGAATCTTCCCGGCTTCAGGCTGCATGTGCTGTACAGCCTGATTGACTGGCAGGTGTACAGGGTGACGTGTTCAGGGCCCGTGGCGGGATAGGCGATCATGGCGGCGCGAGCGCGCCACGGCGTCTGACGCGGGGCGGGCGGGGCGGTCGTGCCATCCGCCGCGCCACTGTCACTCAGGGGCACAAGCCATGCTTGCGCTTGCCGTTGCTGGGAACGCCGAGCTGGAGGAATTCGAGCGCGTCGCCCTCGAAGGCAACCGTCCATACCACGCCGTCGACATAGTAGTTATCGACATCGGCGGTGCGGCGCTTGAGCGCCCCGAGAGTTTCCTTTCGATGGTTTCCCGGCTGTCGGCGGATTCGAGGCCGCAGGGCAGCGGGCGGGTATACAGGCCGGCCTTGCCGCTGCCCGAGACCATGATTTCAAGCTGGGAAAAAATGAAGGCGCCTTCGCTCCTGGGCGTGATTCCCGTTCCCAGCGGATCGATTTCAAAGGACATGGACAAGCCCTGGCCCTTGATGGGAATGACAGTGTTCAGCGTGCGCCCAGCCTTGGGCCGCTCCTTGACGCCGTGCTTCTGCAGGAATGCGTCAAAGGGGGCGTGGTCGCTGCCATGTCCAAGAAAAGCGATGAGTTCGGCGGCATTCATGGTCTTGGTTTGTCATCCTGTGATGGACTGGCGGTTGATGGGCGCGAAAACGCGCAGCGTAGGCAAATCCGTCCGGCGGCGCAAGCGATGGGCTCAGGCGTAGGCGACTTCCTTGAACAGGATGTCGAGCCTGTGCTTTCCAGCCAGGTTCACAAAGTCCTCGGTGACGGCGAACACGGATTGGCATAGCGGATTCCGCTCTCGGGCGATCAGGAATCCGGGCGCCAGGTCGCGCAGAAAATAGGTGCCGGCCAGAAAATTCCCGCTGCCTATGCCGGATTTTTCATAGTCGATGAGGGCCACCCTGTTCAATATCCTGCCGATATTGAATTCAAATTGCTCGCCGCCCATCAGCACCTGCGTCTTGCGGTACTCGATTTCTCCGCCCAGCTCCCCCATCGCATCGAGGAATCGATTCGAGAACACCGGTATTCCGCCGAAGGAATGCAGGTAGTCGAGCCTGGACAGGTCGGACTTCGACAGGCCGTCCTGGCATCTCGCGATCAGGTTCTGAGGCAGCGCTTCGGCTTGCAGGCTGGCGGCGACCGCATAGCCGTGGACCGCGTCATAGATCTTGCCCGGCGGGTAGATAAGCGCATTGGCCGGCGCTTTCACGTTGGTTCTGGCGTGGAACAGCTTCATGATCGCGCCGTCATGCCGAATAGATGATGCTCATGCTGGAGAAGATGTCCTCAAGGTCGATGCCTGAGTCGATGAGCTCGTTGGAATCGTGCAGATAGACGCCTACCCGGAAATCATTCAAGGCATCGATATACAGGATGTCGCCCTCGTCGTAGGCCACGGCGACCCTCATCCTGACGGCCTGCTCGTCCTGCGCGGACAGGTGGCCTGCTGTCCGGGGCGCGCTGTCGAGCCAATGACGATGCAATATCTGCCACCACGGCAGGCCGGGCGAGCGCTTGACGTCCAGCGCCTGCTGCAAGCCGTTTGCGCCGACAAAGGTCCAGTTGCCGCGATTGAGGGCTTCCTCGTCACAGCGAAAGGAAATGATGGCGTTTTCGCTGAACTGCCCCAGGAAATGCTTGTAGGCCGGCGGTAGCTCGCGGCCCAGCTGGCGCTCGATCGTCTCGATGGTCATGGCGTGGTCGTTCCGTATCCGCTATGGCTTACACAATGGTCTTTGCCTGGGTTGCCGCGCGGCGCAGGGTGTTGAAGAACAGGGCTGCGCCGTCGGCGCCCAGGGGCTTGGCCAGATCCCGCGGGCCGATGACGCCATGGGGCAGCCTGACGTCCGGCTTGTAGAAGGTCTCCAGCCACATCAGGGATTTGCTGGCCAGCGCCTCGGGCATGTCTTGTCGCAGCAGTGCGCTGGCGGTATCGAAGAAGTCCGGGCTCAGTCGCGATATGCAATTCTGCTCCGGGGATGGGGGGATGACCTTGTCCAGATAGCAGTAATTGCCGATGTGGCAGTTGATCAGGCTGGCGTCCGAGAAGTCCACCCCATCCATCCGGTTGGCGACCGCGTCGGGCGCCACTTCTCGATAGATTTCCGCGTCGGCGTCGACGACATCAATGGACGGATGCCCGAAGAAAACGCATTCCAGCAGCTCGCCGGAAAAGCGCGTGTTCCTGATGGGCGAGGACTTGAAGTCGATCTTCTTCATCTTGCCCTCGAACAGGCAGTCCTCGATGAGCCGGACATGGAAGGACAGCGTGTCCTTGCCGCGCAGGCCTTCGAATCGCGTGTTCCTGAGGGATGCGTTGGTGATGTGTACGTTCTTGAAGGAGCAGTCCTTGAAGAGGCAGTCTTCAAGGGAGACGCCAAAAAGGCGTATGTCGCTCACGAACTCGACGGAAGCGAATGTGCAGCGCTGAACCTGAGCGTCGCGGAGGTCGAAACCTTTCCAGCTGCCATAGGAAAAGTCGGCGTCGCGCAAGTCGATTTCGTGCCCGTCGTTGTGCCAGCCTCCGCCGACGCTCAGCGGCGTCGAGGCCAGGGAGAGGCCCCGGAAATCGAGCAGGCCGTCCGGCGTGCGTCCAAATGGCGAGGCCTGGAACCCGCGCGTGACCGCCAATACATCGGCCAGGGAAGGATGGGCCTGCCATCGCCGGGTGATCTCATTGTTCTTCATGTCGGGAATGTCGGGCGCGGTGTCGGTGAGGTGCCTAGGGGATGCCTGGCTATTTCAACACGGGTCTGGGCTTGGCATGAATCGATCCCGACGGAAGCGCCGCGCTTGCGTAGCACTCGTACAGGCCGAAGACCCACGATGCTTCCAGATCGTCCATGGCGAGTGCGTCGAACATCAATCCGAAATCGTCGGAGATGTAGCCCGCGATATCGTCTCCGGCTTGTCCAAGCACGCGCTTGAAGACGCGCTCGCGCAGTTTCCCGTTGGCGCGTTCCAGCTTGCGCAGGGAAAGCTCGTCCAGTCCGCGCTTGCGGCTTTCCACCTCCTGATGGGCGGCGAGCCAGTCCGAGTCGAAGGGATCTTCGTCGCGGGCGTCCAGATAGGCATCGATATCCGCGTCGGCGCTTGCCGTCAGATCCAGTGCGTCCAGAACCTCGACCAGTCTTGCGGCAATGTCTTGCATGTCGTTCACGGGGCGGCATTCCTGTATTGCCGGGTCAATCCGGGGCAGGCTTGCGCCTCGCGGAACGGAGCGGTCCTCGACGGGAAAGACCGCTCCGTCCGGCGCCGCCGGATCAACCAGGATTTTCGTCGTTGCGGGAGTATGCCCGTTCAGGCGACGAAAGGGGAGCGCGCGCCGGCGTCTCAGTACTTGACGCTGACCCGCGCCCACACGCTGCGGCCGGGTTCATTGACCCGCGAGTGGCCAGGGAAGCCGAAGCCGGCGTCGCCGGCCAGGTTCAGGTGCTCGGCATAGGCCTTGTCGAACAGGTTGTCCACGCCCAGCGACAGCTTGACCTGCTTGCTGATGGCATAGCCCGCGTTCAGCGAGAACACGCCGAAGCCCGCGCTGGGGCCGAAGTCCTGGCCGACCACGTTGCCGCTGTTGAGCGCGTAGCGCTTCTGCGGCGCGACCAGGCGCCAGAGCGCGCCGGCGGACCAGACTCCGTCGTCGTAGGCGGCGCTGAGCTTGGCTTCCAGCGGCGGGATCTGGGGCAGGGCGCGGCCGTCGCTGCGGTTCTCGCCCCAGGCATAGGCCAGGGTGGCGCCCAGGGTCCACGACGGCGCGACCTTCCACGAAGCGCCCAGCTCGCCGCCGGCGATGCGCGCGTTCACGTTCGAGGCCTGCGAGGTCGGGCCCATCATGCCGCCCGGGCGGTAGTCGAACAGGATGAAGTCCCGCACGTAGCCGGCGTAGCCGGACACCCAGGCGTCGACCTTGTCGCCGCGGTACTGCATGCCCACGTCCAGCTGCGTGGTCTTTTCGGGCTTGATCGCGTCGAAGGCGTTGACCGAGCCGGCCGGGCCCATGCCGGGCGAGAACAGCTCCCAGTAGTCGGGGAAGCGCTGCACATGGCCCAGGCCCACGTACCAGGTGGCCGGCAGGCTTTCCAGATCCTGCTCGTAACGCAGGAAGCCGCTGGGCAGGGTGCTGTCGCGGCGCTCGCCGGCGGTGGGATTGGGCATCATCATCATGTGGCCCGAGGTGGGACGGAAGTCCTTGGCCGAGGCCCGGTCCACGCGCGCGCCGCCGATCAGGCGGCCACGTTCGGAGGCGCGCCAGGTCAGTTCCGAGAACAGGCCGACGTTGCTGAATTCGGCGTCCTTTTCCCACGACTGGTTGCGATACGAGTTCGTGTCGGTGCCGCTGCGGCCACGGTGGCGGCTCTGCTGGAAGTCCAGCCCGCCGGTCATGGACAGCGCATCGGCCAGCTTGAGCGTGGCGGCGACGCGGCCGCCCCAGGTGGCGCGGTCCACGTCGGCGGCCATGGCCATCGGCATGGGACCGTTCGGATCGGGCCGGCGCAGCGTGTAGTTGTCCATCACATGGTCGGCGTAGTTGTAGTAGAGCTGGGCCTCGATCTTTTCCAGCGTGGCGCCGAGGTTGCGCTTCTCGAAGCGCAACCCGAAGCTCTCGCGCTTGAACTTCGAGCCGTCCATGCCCCGACCGGCGTAGCGCGCCTCGCCATCGCCGGTGCCGGCGGTCAGTTCGAACAGCGTGTCGGCGTCGGGCGTGAAGCCCAGGGCCAGGTCGGTGTTCCACTTGTCCCAGCGCGAGGGCACGCGCAGGCCGTTGCCGTCCTTGTAGTCCTGCGAGTGCGAGTGGTTGCCGGTGACGCGCACGTAGACGCTTTCGTTGCCGGCGGTGAAGTCGGCGGTCTGGTCATTGCGGCCGAACGAGCCGCCGGTCAGGCTGCCGTCGAAGCGTACGCCGGCCTCAGTGAAGCGCGGCGTGTCGCGGTCGAAGCGCACGGTGCCGGCCGAGGCGCCGGGGCCCCATAGCACGGTCTGCGGTCCCTTGATGACGGTGAGCTGGTCGAAGGTCTCGGGCGAGATATAGGAGCTGGGCGCGTCCATACGCGCCGGGCAGGCGCCGGGCATGGAGCTGCCGTTGGTCAGGATGTTCAGGCGCGAGCCGAACATGCCGCGCAGCACCGGATCGCCATTGGTGCCGCCATTGCGGATGGCCGAGAAGCCGGGAATGGTCTTCAGGTAGTCGGTGCCATCGCTGGCCGGCAGCGGCTGGCGCGGCGTCTTGGGATTGGTGATGAAGGTCAGCGGCGAATCGGGCGCGACGGCGGTGATGACCACCGGATCCATGTCGAAGGCGGGCGCCTGCTGGGCGCGGGCGGCGGGGAAGATGGCGGCCAGGGCCGCGGCCAGCGCCAGGGCGCGGGGGAATTCGAAACTCGTGTTCTGCATGACGGTGCGTCTCTGTCTTTGCATGTCGGACGGCCGCGCGCGTGCCGACGCCGCGCGCGCGGGTCGTGGACCGGGAATGCGGCGCAAGGCGGCGAAAGGCAGGCGAAGGGTACGGCGGCCGGAAAAGCGCGCGGGCGCGCGCGGATCGTGCGATCAGGCCAGGGACGGGACAGGCGGGGCGCGCGGCCCCAGCGGCGGGCCGGCCGCGGGCAGCGGCGGCAGGGACAGCGGCGCCGGCGGCGTGACCGAGGCCACGGCGGCGGCGGGCAAGGCCGGCAGATAGGGCAGTGGCGGCAGGTCCAGGGTCTGGTGCGCCACCATCCAGAAGGGGCATTCCTGGGCGGCGTCATTGGCCTGGCCGGCGTATCCGTCGTCGTGCGGACCGGACATCGCGGACATGTCGGACATGGCCGGGGATGGCGCGCGCGCGTCCATCAGCGCCGTCATCACGCTGGGCGGACCGCCGGCGGCCGAGCAGAAGCTGATCTGCAGGCGGCCCTGGCGCAGCGCGGCGGCGTCCGGCATGTAGCCGACCGGCACCAGCGCGCGCAGCACGGTCGCCAAGGCGAGCAGGCACAGCAAGAAGCGTGCGTGCGATCCCGTGGCGAGGCGTGACGGCGGTCTGGACATGCGTCGCATTCTATCTGATACGCGCGTGCGGGCGGCGCAGCCGGGCAGGCCGCGCTTGCGCTGCGTCATGGCGCACGCGCGCTGGTGCGCCGCGCGCTATAGTCACGCAAACTCGCGGGGCGTCCAGTCTGCCGGACGTCCCGCCATATACAGACGGGGATCCCACGCGCAATGAACATCAGATTGCTGGCCGGCGCGGCCGCCATCGCGGCCGCCGCCGTGCTGGCCTATGGCGGCTATCAGCTGCTGCCGCAAGGGCCGGCGCTGACGCGCAGCGAAGTGATCGGCGAGCTGGACGGTCCGCCGCTGGCGGCGCATGCGCGCGCCGACCTGTACCGCTACGGCGAGCGCCAGCTGCTGGTCGGCACGATGAGCAAGGCGAGTTGGGATCCGGCCGGACTGGCGCGCGCGCAGGTGCTGGACGCCGATGAACCTGGTTTGCAGGCGCTCGCGCGCGGGCAGCGCGCCGCGATGGCGCAGACAGGCGCGGTCGACGGCGGGCAGGACAAGGCCGATGCGCCGGACCCGGCCGTGTCCGCCTTCGCGGCCAGCGGGGCGCGCAGCCTGGTCTACAGCGGCGATGGCACCGGGGTTTTCACGCTGCGCGCCTCGATCGCCGCCGACGCCGGCGCCGGCCTGGTCGGCACGCCGCAAGGCCGCACCTTGTTCCTGGTGACCGAGGCGCTGCATCGGTCCGGCCAGGATCAGCCCCAGGCCGCCGGCGGGGTCTTCCGTTCTGAGGACCGGGGGCTGCGCTGGTCCTACGATGCCCAGGTCGCGCTGGGCGCGCCCGAACGGCGCGCGCTGTTCCTCAGCGAGACGCGCGCGGTGGCGCTGGAACCGCGAGAGGGCGGCGAGCGGCTGCTCTATACCGAGGATGGCGCCCGGCGCTGGCAGGCGGCGACCATCATGGAGCAGGTGTGGCCGGATGCCGGCGCCTATGGCAAGGCCTTCGACGCGCAGGCCGAAAGGACGCGCGGACTGGGGCAGGCGGACCGGCTGGCATATCGCTGGTCCCTGTATCCGCTGGGTGAAACGCAGGCCGTGGGCTGGAGCTGGCGCGTGCGCGTGAAGACTGGCACGGACGCGCCACAGCTCATCGAGACGCGCCGTTTCGAGATCGCCTTCCAGGATGGCGCGCCGCCGGCCTTCCGCATCCAGCAGGCGGCGGCGCCGGCGCCGTTCCAGGACGCGTTCGCCGCGTCCCGGACGGACGCTGGCGGCGCGTTGCGCCAGGCGTCGGGCGGCCAGATCTATCAGCTGGATCCGGCGTCCAGGGAATGGCATGGCGTGGCCGCCGCGCCCCTGCTGCGGGGCGCGCCCAGCCGTATCGGCCGGGCCTGGTTCGGGCGCGAGGGCTGGATGGTGCTGGCCTGCGCCGAGCTGCTGTTCTCGCCCGACGGCGGCACCTGCGCCTATTTCCATACCCGCGATCAGGGCCGCAACTGGCGGCCGTTCCAGCTGTCGCCCGGCCAGGAAGATGGATTGCTTGGCCTGGACGAGGCCGGCGAGGGCGTGCTGGCGCTCGCGCTGCGCGAGGGCCGGACCGCGATCCTGCGCTATCCGCTGGATTGAGTGTGACGGCCTCTATCGGCTGTCCGCCTTCGCTGTCACGCCGGGGTCATCTGCCCGACCTACCATGCGCCAGTTTTCAATTCCGCCTTGCATCCGGCAAGGTCGACAAGGAACGGCATGCTTGGGTCGCGGTCTGGTTATGTCCGGCGCGTTGAGGATATCGCGGGCAATGGCGCTGGCCTTGCCGTTGGCGCTGACTGGTGCGCTGGTGGCGCCGTCGGCGGCGCGGGCCGTCGCGCCCTCGGATGCGCGGCAGGGGTTCGACATTCCCGCCCAGGATCTGCGCGCGGCGCTGGAAGCTTTCGACACCGCGACGGGCATTTCGGTGCTGTATGGATCGGACCTGGCCGCTGGACGCCGGTCGTCGGCGTTGCGTGGGCGTTATGCGCCGGACGCGGCGCTGCGTCTGTTGCTGGAGGGCACGGGCCTGATCGCGCAGGCGGTCGGCGACAAGGCTTTCGTGCTGCGGCCCACGCCCAGCGCGCCGTCCGGCGGCGCGGTGTCGGCGCAGGCGCGGCATCGCCGGGCCTTCGAGGCGCAGTTGCAGCAGCGCGTGTTGGACGCCCTGTGCCGGCAGCCGGCCAGCGCGCCGGGCGTCTACCGCGCGGCGCTGGCGCTGCGGGTCGACCGGCAAGGGCAGATCGGTTCGGTGCGCCTGCTGGATTCCACGGGCAGCGCGGCGCGCGACGCGGCGATACGCGCGGCCTTGCAGGGCTTGCCGGTGGGCGAGCCGTCCGGAGATCCGGGCAAGGCCTACGTGGTGCTGGTGTTGCCGCGCGAGAGCCGCAAGCCGGCGGACTGCGCCAGCGCGCCCTAGCTTGCTTCGCCACGGAGCGCGAATGAGCGCTCCAGGATTTTCCGCGTTGCGCGACCTGATCGTGCAGCGCTATGACGACCTAAAGCGCCGCCTGACGCATCGGCTCGGCTCGGCCGATCTGGCGGGCGAGGCGCTGCACGATACCTGGCTGCGCCTTGAACAGTCGCAACCCGACGGGACGCAGGCGCAGGCGGTGAAGACGCCGCTGGCCTATGTGATGCGGATGGCGTCGAACGCCGCCGTGGATCGTATCCGTTCGGAGCATCGCCATTTGAGTGGCACCGAGCTGGATCTGCTGGTCGACGAGCTGGTGGACCAGAATCCCGGCCCGGCGCGCCAGGCGATGGGCCGGGCCGAGCTGGAGGCCCTGTCCAGCGTGATCGACGCCATGCCCGCGCGGCGGCGCGAGATCCTGATCGCCGTGCGCGTGCACGAGATGCCCCTGCAAGACGCGGCTCGGCATTTCGGTATTTCGCCGCGCGTGGTCAGCCGCGAACTGAAGGCCGCGCACGATTTCTGCGCGGCGCGGATGGGGCGTTGAGCATGCGCGACCTGTTTGGCGCCCGGCCGGGCTCGGAGATCGATCGCATCGCGCGGGAATGGGTGCAGCGCGTCGCGCTGCGGCAGATGACGGCGGCGCAGGCCGATGCCTTGCGCCAGTGGTGCCAGGCTGACCCCAGGCATGGCGCGGCCTTCGCCGAGGCGCATCGGCTGTGGCAGGCCATGGGGCCGGCGGCGGCGCTGAGTGAGGCGCGCGGCCGCGAGCGGCGTCTGTCGCGTCCGGCGCGTCGCGCCTTTCTCGGCGCGGGCCTGGCGTGCGCCGCGACGGCGGCGGGCGTGGCCGTGGTCGCGCCGCCATTCGGCCTGTGGCCGTCCTGGCGCGAATTGGGCGCCGACTATCGCACCGCCAAGGGCGAGCAGCGTCGCGTCGTATTGCCGGGGGCAGCCGTGCTGGATCTGAACACGCGCACCAGCGTCGCGCTGCGCGCCGCCGGCGTCGAGCTGATCAGCGGCGAGGCCGCGATCTCGCTGGCCGGCGCGAGCAGTCCGTTCACCGTCAGCGCGGCCGGCGGCCGCATCATGGCGCGGGACGCGGTCTTCGAGCTGCGGCACACCGACGGCAGCGTCTGCGTGACCTGCCTGTCCGGCGCGGTTGAGGTGGCGCTGGCCAGCGGCGGCGCGACCTTGGCGGCGGCGCAGCGGCTGGTCTATGACGCGGCGGGCCTGCAGCCCGCGCGCACGCTGGATGCCGACGATCTGCCGGCCTGGCGCGAGGGTTTCCTGCGCTTCCGGCAGGCGCCGTTGGCCGAGGTGCTGGACGAGATCAACCGCTACCGCTCTGGCCGCGTCATCCTGATGGCGCAATCGCTGGCCGCCAGGCCCGTCAGCGTGCGGGTGGAGCTGGCGCAGCTGGACACGGCCATCGCCCAGATCCGCGAGAACTTCAAGCTCGACGCCACCGCCTTGCCCGGCGGCGTGCTGCTGCTGGGTTGAAGTGCGCATGCCGCGACGGCAGGCGTGTACGGGCTGCCTCTTCGGGGGCGCTTTTTTTTAATGCGGTCCGACCACAAAAAAACCGTCTGCTTTTCCCGCGTCGATCCGTCTAGGTAGACAAGGAGGGCGCTGGCATGGGACGCCGGCGCTCGCAATCGCAGCATGCGCGGCCCAGATCCGCATGCGGCGTTCTTTGGAGATGGGTGGCAATGAGCAAGCGCGGGCAGGGCAGGACTACTTCGAATGCGGGCCTCAGGCAATCGGCCGTGCCGCTGGCGCCGCTGGCGCAGGCGCTTGCGCTGATGCTGGCGGCCGGCGGCGTCCAGGCCGCGCCGGCGGCCTTCAGTCCCGGCTGGTTCGCCGCCAAGGGCGCGGCGCAGGCGCAGACGCAGGCCAGCGGCCGGCTGCCCGATGGCAGCGTGGCGGGCATTCCGACGGCGGCGC
>NZ_JAGTJY010000310.1:0-3696 GCF_018195695.1 Achromobacter sp. Marseille-Q0513
GCTGATGTCCGACGTGCCGGGCGACCGGCCGCTGGACATCGCGTCCGGCCCCACCTGCGCGGACCCCACCACCTGCGCCGACGCGCTGGACATTGCGCAGCGCTACGGCATCGCCCTGCCCGAGGCCGCGCTGGACGCGCTGCGCTCGGGCCGCGCCGAGTCCGTCAAGCCCGGCGATCCGCGCCTGGCGCGCGCCGAGATCCGCATGGCGGCCACGCCGCAGATGGCGCTGGAGGCGGCCGCCGCCGTCGCGCGCCAGGCCGGCTACGACGCCCACATCCTCGGCGACGCGCTGGAGGGCGAGGCGCGCGACGTCGGCAAGGTGCTGGCCGGCATCGCGCTGCAAGCCGCCGAGCGCGAACAGCCGTTCCGCCCGCCCTGCGTGCTGCTGTCGGGCGGCGAAACCACCGTGACCGTGCGCGGCCAGGGCAGCGGCGGGCGCAATGTCGAATGCCTGCTGTCGCTGGCGCTGGCGCTGCGCGGCCATCCGCGCATCCACGCCCTGATGGCCGACACCGATGGCGTGGACGGCGCCGAGGACATCGCCGGCGCCCGCATCGGCCCGCAGACGCTGGCGCGCGCCTGGGCGCTGGGCATCAAGCCCGCGCAGGCCCTGGCCGACAACGACGGCCACGGTTTCTTCAAGGCGCTGGGCGCCTCGATCGTGACCGGCGCCACGCGCACCAACGTCAACGACTTCCGCGCCATCCTCATCGACGCAAAGCCCGGCGACCCCTGGCCCGACGTCGCGCAAGCCCCCGCCCCATCTTCCACGCAGAGAACCTGAGCCATGTCCCTACGCCGCAACCGCCGCGCCAAGATCGTCGCCACGCTGGGTCCAGCCAGCAGCGACCGCGACACCCTCCGCAGCCTGTTCCATGCCGGCGTGGACGTGTTCCGCTTGAACTTCAGCCACGGCAGCGCCGAGGATCACGCGGTCCGCATGGCCATCCTGCGCGAGATCGAGGCCGAGACCGGCCGCCCCATCGGCGTGATGGCCGACCTGCAAGGCCCCAAGCTGCGCGTGGGCACCTTCGCGCAGGGGCCGGCGCAATTGCAGCCCGGCCAGCGCTTCCGCCTGGACCTGGACCCGCGCCCCGGCAACGCCGACCGCGTCTGCCTGCCCCACCCCGAGATCTTCGCCGCGCTGGTGCCCGGCGCCGAGCTGCTGCTGGACGACGGCCGCCTGCGCCTGCGCGTCGACGCCTGCGACGCGGCCAGCGCGGACACCCAGGTGCTGGTGGGCGGACGACTGTCCGAACGCAAGGGCGTCAACGTGCCGGGCGTGGTGCTGCCGATCTCCGCGCTCACGCCCAAGGACCTGCGCGACCTGGACACGGCGCTGGCGCTGGGCGCCGACTGGATCGCGCTGTCCTTCGTGCAGCGGCCCGAGGACATCATCGAGGCCCGCGAGCGGATCGGCGACCGCGCCCGCATCATCGCCAAGCTGGAGAAGCCCTCGGCGGTCGAGCGGCTGGACGAGATCATCGCCCAGGCCGATGCGCTGATGGTGGCGCGCGGCGACCTGGGCGTGGAACTGCCTGCCGAACAGGTGCCCGCGATCCAGAAGCGCGCCGTGCGCGGCTGCCGCCGCGCCGGCAAGCCGGTGATCGTCGCCACGCAGATGCTGGAATCCATGATCGAGAGCCCCGTGCCCACGCGCGCCGAGGCCTCCGACGTGGCCACTGCCATCTACGACGGCGCGGACGCCGTCATGCTGTCGGCCGAATCCGCCACCGGCAAGCATCCGCAGACCGCGGTCGCGATGATGAGCCGCATCATCGAGGGCACCGAGGCCGATCCGCAGTACCGCCAACTGATCGACGCATCGCACTCCCCCGCCGTGCCGGGTCAATCGGACACGGCTCAGGCCGTGTGCTGCGCGATGCGCCACGCCGCCGCGCTGCTCAAGGCGGCTGCGATCGTCTGTTTCACCAGTTCCGGCGCCACCAGCCTGCGGGCGGCGCGCGAACGGCCCGAGGCGCCGGTGCTCAGTCTCACGCCCAGCCTGGCGGCCGCGCGGCGGCTGACGCTGGTGTGGGGCGTGCATTCCGTGCATGTGGACGACGTGACCGACATCGCACAGTCCACCCGCCTGGCTTGCGCCGTGGCGACGCAGGAGCGCTTCTGCAGCGCAGGACAGACGCTGGCGATCATCGCCGGCATGCCTTTCGGCAAGGCCGGCACCACCAACCTGCTGCGCATCGCCACCGCTTGAAAAATCAAATATAAACATGGCTCGCGCCGCGATCCCGCGGCCAGCCAAGGAGACAAGATGGGCTTGACCACGCACGTACTCGACACCATGCACGGGTGTCCCGCGCAGGGCATGGAGGTGGCGCTCTACGCCACGCAGGGCGACGACGCCACCCTGATCCGCCGTTTCGCGCTCAACCACGACGGCCGCAGCGACCAGCCGCTGTACACCGCGCAGGACCTGAAGATCGGCACCTACCGGCTGGTCTTCGACGTGGCCGGCTATTTCAGGCAGCGGGGCGTGGCCCTGCCCGAACCCAACTTCCTGAACCGGGTCAGCCTGGACTTCGGCGTGGCGCACACGGACCAGCACTATCACGTGCCGCTGCTGGTCAGCCCCTGGAGCTACTCCACCTATCGCGGCTCATGACGCCGGGTGGCAGGCGCCCAGGATCAGGGTATTCCTGATGCCGTCGGGACGCCTGCGGGGGTAGTTTTGCCGCCACACTTTGCATACAATTTTCGTATCTTGATCGCAGCGGTGCGGGGTCCGACGGGCCTTGTGCGCGATCTGTTTTCTGCTTACAGCGCCCGCGGTGGTAAGCAGTGCGGCAGAGCCCATGGCCGGCTCTGCCCACTGCGGGAGCGTAAATGGAAGGCTATTACCTGGATTGGGTCAATCTGCTGCTGCGCTGGGCCCACATCATCGCCGCGATCGCCTGGATCGGCGCCTCGTTCTACTTCGTCATGCTGGACAACAGCCTGGAAAAGCCCCGCGACCAGGAGTCGCTGGACAAGGGCGTCGGCGGCGAGCAATGGGCGGTGCATGGCGGCGGTTTCTACAACATGCAGAAATACGCGGTACAGCCCAAGCGGCTGCCCGAGCACCTGCACTGGTCGTTCTGGGAAAGCTACAGCACCTGGCTGACCGGCTTCGCGCTGTTCACGGTTTCCTACCTGTGGAACGCCAGCACCTACCTGATAGACCGATCAAAAATGGACTGGCAGCCCGGCACCGCCGTGGCCGTCGCGCTGGCCTTCTTCGTGGTCTTCTGGCTGGTCTACGACGGCATCTGCCGGCTGTTCGGCCGCGGCAAGCACGGCGACGTCGTCGTGGGCGCGCTGGTGGCGGTGTTCATCGCGGCGGCCTCGTGGCTGGCCTGTCACTGGTTCGCCGGCCGCGCCGCCTTCCTGCTGGTGGGCGCCATGATGGCCACCACCATGAGCGCCAACGTGTTCTTCTGGATCATTCCCGGCCAGCGCAAGAACGTCGCCGCGATGAAGGCCGGCCTGCCGGTGGACCCGGTGCACGGCCAGCGCGGCAAGCAGCGCAGCGTGCACAACACCTATTTCACGCTGCCGGTGGTGTTCGCCATGATGAGCAACCACTACAGCGTCACCTACACCCATCCGCAGAACTGGCTGGTGCTGCTGCTGATCATGCTGGGCGGCGCGGCCGTGCGCCAGTTCTTCGTGGTGCGCCACCGCTTCAAGCTGGGC
>NZ_JAGTJY010000311.1:0-409 GCF_018195695.1 Achromobacter sp. Marseille-Q0513
GAACAGCACCGGCCGCCGCGACAGGTCCACCGTGGCCATGGGACCGCGCAGCGCCTGGCGGGCGGTGTCCGCCACCAGCGCGTCCGAGGCCATCAGCGCTTCCACTTCGTCCAGGCGCAGCAGGCGCTGCGCGCCGTGGCGGGTCAGCCTGGCCGCCGGGGCCTCAAGTAGACGGGAAAGCGTGTCGGCCTCGGCCTGCAGCGCGCCGATGCCGGATGCGCGCGCGGCGGGCCGGGCCTGGGCCAGCGCCAGCCGGGCGGGTTCGGCCTGCAGGCGGCGCAGGGCGATGCCGGCGGCGGCCAAGGCATGCACCGCCCGAGCGGCGGCGGGCAGCGGCGCCTGGTCCCAGCCGGCGATGGCGACGGCGGCGTCGTCGGCCCGGCCCAGCAGCAGCAGGCGCCGCGCATGC
>NZ_JAGTJY010000311.1:419-3647 GCF_018195695.1 Achromobacter sp. Marseille-Q0513
GCGTTGGCCAGGTCGCCATGCCGCAGCAGGGCCTGCCGGGTGGATTCCAGCGTTTCGTCGGGCCAGTCCAGGTCGCGCATCGCCAGCGCCACGTCGGCTTCGGCCAGCTCGCAGCGCGCCCGCGCCAGTTCCTGGTCCGGGCGGAACGCGCGGGCCGCGCGCCGCAGCAGGGCGCGGGCGCGTTCCAGATCGCCCAGCTGGGCCAGGGCGATGCCGCGCAGCGCCAGCGCCGGCGGGTCGCCGCGCAGCGCGACATGGTGCAGCGCGCCCAGCGGATCGCCCGAGGCGAGCGCGCGGGCGGCGGCGGCCAGGGGCGCGTTCATGGGATATCCCGGCGCGGCGGCCTCAGCCCTGGGACAGGGTCACGGCGCCGAAAGTCATCCACACGGAGGCGGTTTCCGACGCCTGTCCGCGATAGGTGCCGCTGGCGCCGCCCAGGCGCATGGCCACGGCGGCGAATTCCCAGGCCTGCATGTCGTCGCACTCGACCTTGCGGTTGCTGTACTCGGGCAATCCATGGGCTTCGCCGAAGGCGCGCGCCAGTTCGGCGTGATCGGCCAGTTCCGGCGGCACGGAGGGGTGATCCCAGCCCCACAGGAAGGATCCGTCGTCGCTGTTGGTGGTGCCCACGATCTGGACAGGGGCCGAGGCATGCATGCCGTCGGGCAGCACGAAGCGGATCAACCCTTCGTCCATGTCCACCGACCAGCGCTCGGCTTGGTCCAGGTGCCAGGAACCGCAATGGGCGGCGGTGGCGGCCTTCATGCCTTCCACGCTCTGCGCGATATAGACGCGGGGATCGGCGGGGGCGGTGTTGTGGGCGTCGGTCATGAGTGGATGGTTCCAGGAAAGCGGTAAGAGTGATGGCGTGGGTCAGGCCGAGGCCGGACGCGGCAACAGATAGGCCACGGTGTCGCGCCCGTAGTGCGTTTCGGTGCCGGCCTGGACGAAGCCGAGTTTTTCGAGCACGCGCCGCGAGGCCAGGTTGTCCGGCCAGGCGACGGCGGACAGGGCCGCGACATCCAGCATGCGCCATGCATAGTCGCACAGCTGGCGGCCGGCTGCGGTGGCGCAGCCCCGGCCCCAGGCGCGCCGTTGCAGCCGGTAGGCGAGCTGGATGCGGTCGGTGCCGGGCAAGGCCGTCAGGCTGGCCCAGCCGACCGCGTCGCCGTCGGCCACCACGGCCCAGTGGCCCAGCAGGCCGGGCGCCTCGAGCAGCCAGTCGAGCAGTTCGCGGCGGCGCGCCTCGGTGGCCGGCTTGACGCCGGTGCTGTAGCGCATGACCTCGGGGTCGGACTCCAGGGCCAGCAGCATGGGCACGTCGTCCACGCACATGCGGCGCAGCAGGACATGGCTGGCGGAGGCGGCAAGGGGCGGATTCATGCGTGGCATCGGATCAGGGGCGGTGGCGGCGCACGGGCCGTCGACGGCAGGATACCAGGACGCCGTTGCGGTGATTGGAGGCGGCGGCGCCGACGGGCGGCGCCGCCACGGACGGTCCGCGCTTAGGTGGGCTGCGCGCTGGCCGGTTGCACCGTCAGGACGGCCATGTCGATGCCGTCGTCGCTGCCTTGCAGGTTGTCATAGTCGAAGTAGACCCTGGCCTGGGCAGGCGCCGTGGCGCTGACCTTGAGCTGGCTGATGGCGATGCTGAGCGACGCGCCGGGCGGCAGCGTCAGGTTCGCCTCCGTCACGGCGGCCCAGTACTGCCCGTAGCGCGCGTCCTGCAGCGGCAGGAAGCGCCAGCCGGGCGCGGCGTAGCGGATGTCCGGCACGTTCGCGTCGTCCACCAGCGCGCCCAGGTGCAGGTACAGGGCCGAGCCGGTGGCGGGCTGGTCCTCGCCGCTGGTCTGTCCGGGGGTGAAGACGATGGGCGTCTTGCGGCGGTTCTGGATCGTCAGCGTCAGCGCGCTGTCGGCGCCGGCGCGCACGACCGGCGCGCCCTGGGCGTTGGTCAGCGTGAATTGCAGCAGGTCCGGATTGAGCCGCAGCCAGCCCTCGGTCAGGCTTTGCGGGCTGTACTGCCAGATCGCACCGGCGTCGACCGGCTGCAGATCCGGGTCCACGTTCCAGCGGGGCGCGTTCTGGACGTCGAGATCCTCGGTGATCCAGGACGGGTTGTAGCCGGCGGCGCGCGGCAGCGGCACGGACAGGCCGCCATGGGCGCGCAACAAGGGAAAGGCCGGCATGGTGAACTCCAGCGCGGCGAGGATGTCCTCGTACTGGTCCGCCGGCAGGGCCAGCGTTTCGGTGGGCAGGATGCCCATGCTGGCGTGAATGGGCGCGCGCGGATCCACCAGCATCAGCAGCTTGGTTTCCGGCTCGGGCGGAGCATCGGGCGCCTGCATCGAGGCGGCCGCGGGCGACAGCGTGAGCCGGTCCACGGCGGGCGCTACCACGCCAGGATCGGCGCCGGTGGCGGCCTGGCTGTAGAACGTGCCGGTGTCGTAGCCGCCGCCGGACGCGGCGGTGAAGTAGCCGACCAGCCCGTCGTCCAGCCGCTGCAGGTCGCCGATGACCACGGGGAAGCGGATGCCGCCAATGGCGTGATCGGTATCGGCGAAGGCGCCGCCCGACAAGGCCGCATAGCTTTGGTCCAGGTCCGCGAATCCCTGGCGCTCCAGGCGCAGCGAGGTCTGCGTGAGCGCCAGCGGACGGCCGACCAGCAGACCCAGGCTGGACTGGCTGTCGGCGGCGGCCGGGGAAATGCTGCCGGCCGAGCGGTCGCAGGCTTGCCAGAACGCGCGCAGGAACTGCGGCGTGGCGCCGCCCAGCGCGAGGGCCAGCGCGCGCAACTGCGGATTCTCGTGCGCCATCACGGTTTGCAGGTCCGCGTCTATCGTGCCCTGGTTGCCCGGCGCGGATTGCCACAGGACCGCGCCGCCGTCGGCGCGCACGGCGATGGTGCCCAGCGGATTGCCCTGCGCGTTGTACAGGAAGAAGCTGTACGACAGGTGGCTGGGCAGCAGCCAGCCGCAGACCGGCGTGGTGGCAGGATGCGCGTTCATCTCGTCGTAGCCGCTGCTGTCGGCGGCCAGCCAGCGCCACAGCAGGCGCGCGGGCTGGCTCAGCCGGGGCTGGGCATAGGCCACGCCCGGCACGGCGGCGCCCTGGGCCTGGGTCGTCAGGCTCTGGGCCAGATAGGTGTTGCGGATATTGACGGGGCGCTTGCGGCCGAACGGGTCCATCACCTGCGCGGACACGGTGAAGTAGCCGGCGCGCACGCCG
>NZ_JAGTJY010000312.1:0-3465 GCF_018195695.1 Achromobacter sp. Marseille-Q0513
GCCGCGTGGGCGGCGCAGGCACGCGCGGCGACGGCGCGGGCGCCGATGATGTGGCGATCCAGGTACAGGGCCGGCCGCAGGTACAGGGCGCGTCCCTCGTCGCCGTGAATGCGTTCCGCGAGTATGCGGACGCCGAGCTGGCGAGCGCGCCGGACGTGTCGGGCAGCAAGCCCCAGCTGATCACGCAGGACATGCTGGTCCGCATCGACCGGGACAGCCAGGATTTCATCAACGCGGCGCTGGGCAACGGCGCGCTGCGCGCGCGGCTCGCGGGGCTGGACGGCTACCGCCTGCGTCCGGGCGTGGACATCGTCAGCGATCCGCTGATCAATCCCGCCGGCAACCTGACGGTGGTGGGCGACCTGGACCTGTCGGGCTTCCGCTATGGCCCGGGTTCGGACCGCAACGATCCCGCGCGGCGCGGCTTCGGCGAGCCGGGCGTGCTGAACATCCGCGCGGCCGGCGATCTGACCATCCACGGCAGCATCAACGACGGCTTCGCCCCGCCGCCGTCCACGCCCGACGATCAAGGCTGGTACCTGTTCGAGTGGCGCAATGCGCAGAACAGCGGCAACACGCCGTTCGGCGGCGATATCGTGATTCCCATCGACGGCGTGTCGCTGGACAAGGGCACCGTGTTCCCCAAGGGCGCCGTGCTGAACTACGACCTGCCGGCCGAGGGCGTTACCTTGCCCAAGGGCATCGCCTTGCCGGTGGCGGTGGAACTGGCCGGCAACTACGTGCTGCCGGCGGGGGTGGTGCTGGGCGCGGACGTGTACCACGGCGATGGCTCGGTGGCCTGGCGCGCCGGCACGGTGCCGACGGCCGACGTGACGCTCGCGCCGGGCATGAAGCTGGGCGCCGGCACGGTGCTGCGTGCCGAGACGCTGGCGGCGGCGCTGACCTGGCCCAAGGGCGTGGCCTTGCCCGCGCCGATGACGGCCAGCGGCGTGCTGGCGCTGGCGCGCGGCGCCTTGATTCCGGCCATGACCAAGATCGAGCTGCCCGATGACAAGCCGGTCAACCTGCGGCCGAAGACGGGCGAGTTCCAGGGCGCCAACTGGGCGCTGGCGCCGATGCTGCCGCAGGGCGCCACCAGCTGGAGCCTGCAGCTGACGGCCGGCGCGGACCTGGGTTCGGCCGATCCGCGCGCCGTCGATCCGGCTTCGCGCGGTTCGCTGGTGCTGGCCGACTCTCACGCCTCCACTCGCATGAAGATCGTGCCGGGCGGCGTTGGAATGGTGTACGCGCCCAACGATCTCGGTTACCCCGTGGGCGAGCCGGTGGATCCGGACTGGGTCAGCGATTGCGACCTCTTCCCCGGGCTTTGCGTGACCGATCCCAAGCGCATCAAGCGCACCTGGACGCAAGACGGCTCCGACATGTTCGGCACGGAAGTAGGCACGCCGGTGCAGGAAGAACTGGTTGTCTTCTGCGACATGATCCCGGGCGTCTGCAACGTCGAGATCCAGCCGGTCCGCGACATCGCGTCGGCCGAGCTGCTGGCGCCCATGTTCAGCGTGGTGCGCACCGGTGCCGGCGACCTGGGCGCGGCGGCGGCCGGCGATCTGCGCATGGACACGCCCTATGGCTTCTATACGGCGGGCACGCCATCGGCGGCGTTGCGCCGCGCCGACGGCAGCGATCCGTATGCGCAGCCGCGCGGCAAACACATCTTCGATCCGTCCGGAGGCCCCGAGCAGGCCTTGCTGTTGGGTCCGCAGCAGGACGACTACAGCGCGGCCAACGGCGCGTACCGGGCCTGGTATCCCGAGCGCGGCGGCAACGTGGACATCGTCGTGGGCGGCTCCGTGTCCGGCGACGCCTGGACGGAATTCGCGCCGCCCAACCGGCCGCAGACGCCCAGCGCCAGCGTCGGCAACTGGCTGTGGCGCCAGGGGTCCGATGCCTTGCCGGCCTCGTGGTGGATCAACTTCGGCGCCTATGCCGTGCCCATGGCCACCAATATGTGGGCCAGCAGCCATCCGTACATCGTCGGCTTCACCGGCTTTGGCACGCTGGGCGGCGGCAACCTCAGCATCGCCGCGGGTGGCGACGCCGGCATCGTGGCGGCGCGCGGTCTGGGCGACTATGGCGCACCGGAACCGCGCAGCCGCGCCCTGGTCGCGGCCGTGGGCGGCACAGGCCGAGTCGCGCCCGACGGCAGCCTGGTGCTGACCGGCGGCGGCGACCTGAAGCTGCGGCTGGGCGGCGCCCTGAACCCGGATCTGGACGCCTCGCAGTACGCCACGCAGTACCGGACCAATCGCCAGAAGCCCGACCTGGACGGCATGGTGACCAACCTGCGCGGCGCCATCCAGATCGAGGCCCGCGCCATCGGCGGCTCGCGCCAGCTGTTCCGCCAGGACGCCGTCGCGCAGCCCGGCCTGACGGGCGACGCCATGGATCCGAGGCCGATCAACCCCTTCGTGCCGACGCTGTCGAGCGCCAGCGGCGGCATCACGCTGGTGCCGGGCGACTCCGCCGTCTATCTGGAGACCATGGGCGACCTGGTGCTGTCCGGCGTGTCCGATGCCGGCCGCGTGCGCGTCCTCAATACCTCCATCCAGACGCCGGGCAATGGCCTGTCGGTCGGCGGCGGCCAGAGCTGGTTCTCGCTGTGGACGCCGGCCACTGCCATCAACCTGCTGAGCGCCGGCGGCAACGTCACGCCGGACACCTCGCTGAGCCATGAGGCCGCCGGCTCGGCTTCCGTGATCCGGGGGGACGACGTGACCGTGTATCCGTCGATCCTGCGCGTGACGGCGGCTTCCGGCAATATCTACTACGGCCGTTCCGCCAAGAGCGGCTCGCCCGGCAGCACGCCGGCCGGCGGCCTGCTGCTGGCGCCCTCGGCCAGCGGCGAGCTGAGCTTCCTGGCGCAGCAGTCCATCTATGGCGGCGGCACGCCGGTCAGCATGTCCGGTTCGGACACGCCGCTGCCCACGCCGTTCATGCCGGCCTATGCCGGGTATGACCTGGCCGGCGGCCTGCAGCGCGGCTCGCACAATAACAGCATCGACGGTGCGCCGGTACCGCGCGAGGACGGACCCGTCGCGCCGACCAAAGACGCGCATCCGCTGTTCGTTTTCGGGCCGGACACGCCGGGCGCCCGATCCTTGCGCGCTGAAGGGGCTGAGCCGATCCGCTTCTATGCGGTGCAGGGCGACCTGGTTGGCCTGAGCTCGGGCATGTCCGTGCAGTATCTGCCGCAGACCAACCGCAGCATTCTCAACTGGCTGCGCGCGGCGGCGCCGGTCCAGGCGCTGGCGGGGCGCGACATCGCCGGCCTGGGCGGCGTGTTCCTGCACAACGGCCCGTCGGATGTCTCGCTGCTGCATGCGGGCCGCGACATCTGGTATGCCGACGTCAAGGTGGCGGGCCCCGGCCTGCTGGACGTGGTGGCGGGCCGCAACCTGGTGCAGGAAGACCGCGCCAGCATCGTCAGCGTCGGCCCGGCGCTGC
>NZ_JAGTJY010000313.1:0-3401 GCF_018195695.1 Achromobacter sp. Marseille-Q0513
CCCCGCGCATCGCCCGCCACGTGCTGGACCAGCGCGCCGCCAACCAGCGCGCGGATCTCGCGGAATGGCACGTCCTCGGGCAGCAAGCGGAAGACATCGCCGCGATATTGCCGGATGAACCAGGCGACATCGGCGGCGTCCGCGTCGGACAGCGAGGTGCGCGACGAGACCAGCGGCGCCAGCAGCGACTCGAATTCAGCGACGCTGCCCAGTTCGACGAGCCAGGGCACGAGCTTGCCCTCGAGCAAGGGCGGGCGGGCATGCTCGTGCGTCGGCAGGCGGCGCAGCGTGAGGTAGTGCATGACGGCCGTCAGGTACAGCTCGGCCTTCGAGGCTTTCAGCACCTGCTCGGGGAAGCCCGGATAGAACGGCTGGTGCTGCACGTGCGCGCCGACCCGGCGGCGCAGCACGCCAAGCATGTCGCGCAGCCAGCGCGCGAGTTCATCGGCGGACAGCATGCCGATCCGCTCGATCACCGACTCGGACAGGATGCAATGGAACGCCGCGATTTCCTGGATGGCCGACGCGACCTGGGCGCGCGTGGCGCCGCCAGAACCCACGGGGACGTGGACCTTGGTGGCGCGGCGCAGGAACAGTTCCTGATTCATGCTTGCCTTGCTCCGGTGGCTCGCCGCTGCGAGCGAGCGGCGGCGTCATGGCGACGCCGATGTGAAAACGCCTGCGTGACGCAGGCGCGGTGTGGAGAGCGGGACCCCTAGGTAATCAGGGTGAGAAGGAAGGTGTCCCATAGCCACGAAGGGCATTGTACGGAAGGCCGGGCTTGCTTGCCAGATGGTGATGCGTTATATAGGTCTATAAAGATCATAAAAGTGATGCTTATAAAGAGAAAGTCTAGATAAAGAGCATAAATATGTCATTTAATCTGGCATCCACCGCCGAGATCCTGCGGGCCCTGGGCTCACGGCTGCGCACCCAGCGGCTGGCCCAGGGTCTGCCTCAGCGCGAGCTGGCGCAGATGGCGGGCCTGTCGCTCGGCGCGTTGCGCAAGCTGGAAGGCAGCGGCCAGTCATCGCTGGAGACCTTGATCCGCGTGACGCAGGCCTTGGGGCTCGCGGGTGAGCTGGAGGATCTGTTCGTGCTCAGGCGCCAATCCATCGCCCAGATGGCGCAGGCGGAATCCGCCGGGCAACGCCAACGGGCGCCTCGTCGGAGCAAAACATGAAGCAGCTGGCCGTTCATTACTGTGGCTGGGGCGAGGACTGGCTCCTGGGGCGCCTGGCCGATGACGGCGCCACGCTGCTGTTTGAATATGCGCCCGAGGCCCTGGCGCAAGGGCTGGAGCTGTCGCCATTGCATCTCAAGCTGCGCGCGCCGGCCTACGGGGATTTTCCGCCGTATCTGCATCGGTTGCCCGGCCTGATGGCGGACAGCCTGCCCGATGGCTGGGGGCTGCTGCTGATGGATCGTTTGTTCCGCCGCCAGGGATTGCGTCACCCGGGGCCCCTGGATCGGCTGGCGTTCATCGGGGGCCGCGCCATGGGCGCGCTGCGCTTCGTGCCGGCGGCCGATCCGGACGCCGTGGAGCCCGACTGGAGCCTGCTGGCCCTGGCCCGGGAAAGCGAGCGGGCCCTGGCTGGAGAGGCGGGCGTCGCCTTGCGTGAACTGGCGTTGACCGGAGGGTCTCCGCAAGGCGCGCGGCCCAAGGCCCTGGTGCAGCACGATGCCACGACCGGCCATGTCAGCACGCGCGGCGATGCGCCGGGCGTGCCCTGGCTGGTGAAGTTTCCGGCGCAAGGCGAGCATAAGGAAGTCTGCGCCGTCGAACAGCTGTATGCCGAGCTGGCCCGCGATTGCGGCCTGGACGTGCCGGCCAGCGCCTTGTTCGATCTGTCGCCCAGGCTTGCCGCCTTTGGCGTGGCGCGTTTCGACCGGGAACGAGGCATGCGCGTGCCGGTGCATAGCCTGGCGGGCCTGCTGCAGGTGGATTTCCGCATGCCGGGCAGCACGGACTACACGACCTTGCTGCGGGCCACCCGTTTGTTGACGCGCGATGAGCGCGAGGTTGAGAAGGCCTATGCGCGCGCCGTCTTCAACGTGTTGTTTCACAACCAGGACGATCATCCGAAGAACTTCGCATGGCGTCTCGGGCAGGATCGACGTTGGCGCTTGGCGCCCGCATTCGACCTGACGTTCAGCGACGGTCCGATGGGGCAGCATCACATGGATGTATGCGGCGAGGGCGCCGTGGTGGGACGGGATCACTTGCAGCGGTTGGCCAGAGAGGGTGGGGTGGGCTTGCCCGTGGCAGAAGCCACGATTGACCGGATGATTGAGCAGGCGGCGGCCTACACCGAACGCGCCGAGGCGTTTCCGATTCGTCGCGCCACGGTCCGGCGGATGAGCATCGCGATAGAGGCCAGCCGCGCGCGCATTCAAGGCATTCGACGGGGAAATTGACATATCGGTAATTTCCGATATTATCCCGCCATGGACCTGCTAGACATTTTCAAAGCCCTCTCGAACCGCACCCGCCTCGATATCCTCAAAGGCCTGAAGGATCCCGAGCGGCACTTCCCGCCGCAGGACGAGGGCGACGTGCATACGGTGGGCGTCTGCGTCAGCAGCATCCAGGAAGGCGTCGGGCTGTCGCAGTCCACGGTGTCCGACTATCTGGCCACCCTGCAACGCGCGGGCCTGGTCGAGGTCCGGCGCATTGGCCAGTGGACCTACTACAAGCGCAATGAAGCCAACATCAGTGCCTTTGCCAAGCTGATCGGGAAAGAGCTCTGAATTTTTTTGCCACTAAATATCGGAAAATCCCGATATCCCTTTTTATCGAAATCAGGAGTTGAAATGAAAGCAATCGTGCTCAAGTCATTCGGCGGCCCCGAGTCGTTCGAACTGTGCGACGTGCCCAAGCCCGTGCCACAGGCGGGGCAGGTGCTGGTGCGGGTGCATGCCACGTCGATCAATCCGCTGGATTACCAAGTCCGTCGCGGCGACTATCCCGATCTGGTGCCCTTGCCGGCCATTACCGGCCACGATGTCTCGGGCGTGGTCGAGGCCGTCGGGCCGGGAGTAACGGCCTACACGCCGGGCGACGAGGTCTGGTACACGCCGCAGATCTTCGAGGGGCAGGGCAGCTACGCCGAATACCACGTGGCCGCCGAAGGCATCGTCGGCAGGAAGCCCGCCGCGCTGAGCCATCTGGAGGCGGCCAGCCTGAGCCTGGTGGGCGGGACGGCCTGGGAGGCGCTGGTCGCGCGCGCGGGGCTGCGGGTGGGGGAGAACATCCTGATCCACGGCGGCGCCGGCGGGGTCGGCCACGTGGCGATCCAGCTTGCCAAGGCCATCGGCGCCCGGGTGCTCACGACCGTGCGCGAAGCGAACTTCGCCTTCGCGCGCGAGATGGGCGCGGACGTGCTGATCGACTATGAAAG
>NZ_JAGTJY010000314.1:0-3285 GCF_018195695.1 Achromobacter sp. Marseille-Q0513
AGCTGCGCGAGATCCGCGAACGCCAGCCCTGGAACCCAGACGTCTTGACGCTACTCTGGGAGATCAAACGCATGCGCTCGCTGCTCCTGCGGCTCGATCAAGTGTCCTGCGACCTGCGCCGGCCCACGGGCCTCATGGGCGACATCTACGACGAGCTGATGCAGCAGATCGCTGTGGAGCCCTGCGTCGTTGAGCGCAAGGAATGGACGGCCGAAATACTTGAGGCGCCGTACAAACTCAGGAAGGGAATGGGGCCGAGGTAGACCGGCGGTTACTTACGGATAACTTTTTGTATATAGTGTCCCCACCCATGGAGGATACACAATGACCGGAGAAGCTGCCCCTTCCGCTGCGGAGGAACAAGATCGCGAGAACCAAGAGGAAGGGCCTCAAGGACAAGGCCTTCCCCATCTACACATCGCCGGTCCGGAGGACTCCGCGCCCCCGCAGCCGCAGCCGCAGCCGGCCCGCGATGTAATCGTGTATTCAGGCCAAATCAATCGTGCGGGCTATGACCAAATCTGCCTCCAACTGGAAGAGCAAAAGCAAAAATCTAGTCATGCACTGTTTGTCCTGACCACACCAGGTGGCGATCCGCACGCGGGATTCCGAATTGCGCGTGCGCTCCAGCACGAATTCCAGGACTTCCATGTACTGGTCCCCTGGGTATGCAAGAGCGCGGGAACTCTCATCTGCATTGGCGCCACACAGCTTTATCTCTGCGATCAGAGCGAGCTGGGTCCATTGGATGTTCAGATCAAAAAATCCGATGAACTCGTAGGTCGTAATTCAGGTCTCGATATATTGCAGGCGGTCAATTACCTACAAAATCAAGCGATGAATGCGTTCCGAACGTATGTTGACCAACTGACCTACGAAGGCTTGTCAACCAAGGCCGCTTCCGACATGGCATCGAAGCTGACAACCGGATTGTTCTCGCCGATTTTCGGTCAAATTGATCCGATGCGCTTAGCTGAGATGCAACGGGCCACTGATATAGCTTATGCCTATGGGCAACGGCTGAACGAAAAAAGTTTGAATCTAAGGGCCGGCGGCCTGGAGAAGCTTGTAGCCAACTACCCATCACACGGGTTCGTAATTGACCGAAAAGAGGCACGAACCATCTTCACCAAGGTGGAAAAGCCAACAGGCATGCTTCTACAATTGGCTCAGGCGTTGTATGCTGCTGGTCGAGCCCAGATCAACGCCGAAACGCCCCAGATCTTCTATATCCCGTCGACACAAGGTGATGGAAATGCGAACATACCAAACGCCAACTGAGGTACGTGACGCTCTCCAACGCGCTGCCGAGAAATCGGCTGAAACTTCGGCGCGCCTCTTCGAGGCTACACGCTCCAACCATCGCAACCTGACCCCGCAGGTCAGTACGCCAGCGGCCACACCAGTCACGCCGATCACGACGGCGGTATTTGCTAGGCTTCTCGCTATTGCCTCCTAGCACCAAGGGCCGCCAGATGCGGCCCTTTCACTTTGGCCACGCTTCGACGGTGGCGCGGTGCCGCTCCGCGCACTGCCCATACTGCACTGCCAGGGCGATATAGCTGCGCGCGAAGTCGTCCCAACTATCGCTGGTCACCTCGGGCACCGGCGGGCATGGCTGGGCCAGGTTGGCCGGCAGAATTGGCCAGGCGGCCGGCTTCGTTGATGTGCTGCAGCCGGCCAGCGTCAATACGGCAACCAGCAGGCAAAGGGCTCTGGACTTCGACACGGGTGTACCTCTCGATGATCTTGGGCTGGCTGTCGCGCAGCGTGGCGGCGCTGGCTTCGAAGGTGGTGGCGATGCCGGCTAGGCGGCCGGTCTGGGTCTTGAACTCGTTCAGTTCGGCCAGGGCGTGATCGGCGTTCGCCTTGGCCATGCCATCGTCGTAGCGGCTGGCGCCATACAGCACGACACCAGCGCCCAGCACGAGCACCAGCGCGGCGCCGCCGATCCAAGGCAGCGCCAGGCGCAGTAGCGGGTTCACCGCTGCACCTCGGCCACGGCCTGCCGGTACAGCTCCGGCCAGGTTTGGGGGTGCGGCTTTCCCGGCCGCCAGACCCGCAGATAGCACGCGAGGGCTGCATCCGCATCGCCCAGGGCCGGCAGTGCCTTCGGATCGGTCCACAGCAGCAGTCGCGCCAGGCCGGCGGCCAGCACGTCGTCATGCTCGATCGCGTCCCAGATTGCAGTGTCGTCCGCCGGCACGCCGCGCGCTCGGTACAACTGCGCGGCCAGGGCGCGCGTCGCAACATGCTCACGCACGCCGTGGACCATGCCGCCGCCCCTCTCCGCTTGCCAAAAGCTCTTGGCGGGACCGAGCGGCCGCGGCGGATTGCCCACCAGCTGCCGGCGGTGTTCAAAGCGAGATTCCTGCAGACCGATCGCCAGCAGCATGCTGCGCGCAGCCGGCGTGTCCATGGCGGCCGGCAGCAGGGCCAGCGCGGGATCGATGGCGGTCTCGATGATTTGCGACAAGGTCATTGCTTGGTCTCCCTGATATGTTTGATCGTCACCGCAGCGACATAAAACGCCGCAGCGACTGCGAGCGCAGCATCGCCGGCACTGGCCCAGCCTGCGGCCACGATGCGACACGCCGCGCCCGTGGCAGTCAGGCACACAGCCGACAGCCCGATACGCTCCAGCGCGCTGTCCTCGATCGATTTCGAGAAAACGGCCAATGCAGCGCCGCCGGCGACGATGAGCCAGCTCACGAACGCGAGGACGGCCCACAACGTGATGTAGATGGTGCTTTCCATGTCACCCCCCCCTGTTGCCTCGAACACGGTCGAGCAGCGCTTGCCACAGCGCACCAATGGGCGCCTCCTGCACGGCTTGCCATAGCCGCGACATGATGGCCATGCCGAGGAAGCCACAGAGAAAGCCCGACAGCCCCTCGGGAATCCCGAGAAAGCCTGCGAGCCATGGCGAGCCGTAGTACGCGAGCACCGCGCCGGTCGCCGCCATGCTGATCTTCGCGGTGCGCGATCCCTGCAGAAACCGCATGGAGACCATGGCGCCGACGACTCCGGCCAGCTTCGCCGCCAGGGCGTCGAATTCTTGAATGTTCAATCGTTTCCCCTAGACGAAAAAAAGCCCGCTCAAGGCGGGCGCTATAGTTGCATCGTCAACGAGCTATACGGGCTGCACGTCCGTAAGCCACGCCGGCAACGGCCCCCATCCTGGATAGCTGACATCCTTGTCACCGGCCCTCTCGACAACACCGAGGACATACGGCGCTTTCGTCGTCCGGACCCACAACGGCGTGGCGCGGTGGTCCTCTACCG
>NZ_JAGTJY010000315.1:0-3262 GCF_018195695.1 Achromobacter sp. Marseille-Q0513
GGTGTAGATGGCGCGGGGGGCGGCGGTGGTTGGGAGGCTAGTTGCCACAAGGGAGATAAGTGCCAATGTGGCTAGGTATGAGCGATGAGGGTCAACGTGTAGTCGGGACATCTGTAGAAGGCCAAAAAGGGGGTAGTAGGATGAGGCGAAGGATCAAGAACCATGGGTGGAAATTGACTCGACCGATATTGATAATTCGCAGAGTTCTCGTGTGTAGGTAACTCGTTTGGTGTGCTGCCTTGAATACACGAAACACTTTCGTCGCTGCATCACTAGAAATGTGTAAAAGGAGTAGGTGGCGCGATCCGCAAGAAGATAAGTGCCATTTTCTGAAATCGCTTGTTCTCGGCGATGTCTAATTTACCAGCAGGAAGGTTGAGCGGGGGCGCTGCGAAATTTCTCCTCGCACAGCGTGTTCGTGTCTCTTCAGTGAGGTGGTTATGCTGGCTCATGTTTAACGCCAAAAGTTATGTCGACGAGGCGAAAGGGGAGGCTCCACTTCTCTGAAGGTTGGTCTTGATATGAGATATCTGTGTCTGGTGTCAGATATCAATATTAATTATTTTGATATATTATGTAAGAGAATTTCTCGTTTCACTAACCTACAGATGAAGCTTTGTTGGGTTTAAAAAAGGTTGGTGGTTAGTATTTTATGTTTCATTTTTCAGAATCGTCATTATTGAGATAGTCTTGTTTATTTGTTTTGGAAGATAAAAATGCTCCTAAATTCAATACCAATAAAGAAAACAGTGCAGGCTCTTTCCAATAATGTAAGGGCTGAGAACATAGATTATGATAGCTATGTTGATCTCTATGCTGGCGTTGAAAATATAGAAAATATTAATAATAGAAATAATACCGTTATATACGGAAGAAGAGGGTCAGGAAAGACTCATCTATTGAGGGCTTTGGCCGAAAGGATAGGAGAGGGCTTTCATGAATCGCGGAATTTTCCGGTTTATGTTGATCTTAGAAGAATTATTCCACTTGTGCCCTCGGGTGTTACAACGGCGGATGTGGATGCGATCTTAATATTTAAATATGTAATTCAAGGGTTGGCCCATTCGGTGGCCAAGAGCCTTCCTCAAATACTGGGGGTAAATGAGTTCGATCCGACTACGGTCCTAGCTCGAAAAGTGGGGCAGGAAGGGTTGATCGATTTATTCGAGAGAATATATCTTCAGTTCGACGGCAAAGAATTTAAAAAGCCGAGTGCACTTACCGTTTCTGAAGAGGAGGTGAGTGCTATATCGGGGGCGGCAACTTTATCTGTATCGCCTTCTGCGAAGCTTGAAGGAAAGAGGCAGAGGAAAGAGGTAAAAGATACGGAGAAAAGTTCTTATATATCCATTCTCGATATTACTGATGAGTTAGAAAGACTGTTGCAGAGTCTCGATCTAAATAGGATAACGTTGCTAATAGATGAGTGGTCAGAGATTGATCAGGATACTCAGCTTTTTTTAGCAGAAATAATAAAAAAAACCTTTTCTGCTATTGCGGTAACGTTGAAAATAGCAGCCATACCAAATAGAACAAATCTGGGCATAAAAACCGAAAAGAAATTTTTCGGTCTGGAGGATGGAGGGGATATTTTTGGGTACCCCTTAGATATGCGGTACGTTTTTGAAGTGAACAAGACGCAGACAAGGGATTTTTTTAACAATCTATTGTATAAACATCTGTCTTCTATAAATCAGCAAGTTACGGAGCAGTTCGTTCTGACAAAAAGGATTAGTCCGGAACGGTTTATAAATCAATTTTTTGCTAACGTTGCTTTGAATGAGATATTGGTAGCGAGCGCTGGTGTTCCTCGTGATTTTATGAACTTGTTTATAAATTCATATGATAAGTACATCATAGGGTCGAATTCTAGCGCTAATAGAATAAGCGTTAAGAATTTGAGATCTGCGAATTCGGAGTGGTATGAAACCGATAAAAAGGAACAGGTAGACAAACACCACATCGAAAGGCAGCTTTTGGTGGAGATTGTCCAAGAGGTTATTGAGAAGAAGAGGTCTGTTCATTTCTTAATTCCAGAGAGACATTCTGCAAATAAGCACATACAGAATCTGATTGATTTTAGAGTGATTCACTTGAGAAAGAGTGGGTATTCTCACAAAGATCATCCGGGAGTTTCCTATAATGTATATTCAATAGACTACGGTTGTTATAATTCTTTAAACATAACAAAAAATAAATTAGATACGTCTATGATGGATTCTTTGAATCTCAAAGATCTGCGAGAGATTCGGAGGGTTTCTCTGGAGGATAATTTTTTCCAAAAATTCCTTATGAATATTGGGGAAGCGTTTAGTTGCCCTCATTGTGGCAGACCAGTTGATACGAATCACTTGGCTTATAAAAAGCAGAAACTATGCAACAACTGCTACGAAAGCGTTGGTGTTGATAAGGAGAAAAATACTATTCCTCCTGCAGCCTAGGTTTTTCGAAAGAAACGAGGGTAGAGAATTTGCCGTGGTATATAAAGGTGGCGGATCTTGTTGAGATAGTATCTATCTGATAGTAGATTCCGTTATGCGGAAGTCATGCGATTTCAGTAGAGAGGGGATACGGTTGCTGACCTCCCCTTCCGTCCCCTTCCGTCCCCTTCGGATGTGCTAGCCAGGTTGTGCTAGGTCAATACAGGTTTAGGTCAGATTTAATTAAAGTATCTTGTAATCTTCGAAATCGATCATTTAGTTGGAGGGCGCGATGACCATGAGCAACAATAAAACTCAAAGTGGAATTCAACCGCCGACGGCGAAACCGTCGATTCCTGATAGTTATGTTGACACGATGCCGTGCGATCCGAGCTTACTTGCGGAAATCGGACGGGTGACATGGGCCGCTGCACGCTTACATTCTGGTGTTCGCGATGCGATAGATACGCACCTTGGTGGGAGCTCGATGATGCCTTTCACTAAGACGTTGGGCACAGCCGTTCGTTTACTTCAAAAACATGCAAAGGAAAATAACCATCACGAACAAGTAGCGTGGGCTGAATACATTGGAATGCCGGCCGTTAATCGGCGCAATGCTGTCGTTCACGGGGTAACGTACACCTTTGTCTTAGGCAGCGTTGAAGAACAGGCAATTGGTACTCTCGAAGAAGGAAATAAGTTGTCTCGATTGCTCGTGCCTGAATTGCGATTAGTCACGCGTGAACTTATCGAGGCGAGCATGGCACTGCCCAAGTAAGGGCCTCAAGCGGGCCTGTCATTAATTTCGTGTTCAAGGCATAACATACGTCCAAGGAGTATGT
>NZ_JAGTJY010000316.1:0-3189 GCF_018195695.1 Achromobacter sp. Marseille-Q0513
CGCGCGGACTGCGTATCGCCGCCACGTCGCCCGCGCCGCCGTAGCCGTAGATCGCGGGCGTGCCGATCACCAGGTTCTTCAGGCTCGACCGGCCCGTGGCCGGATCGCGCGTGTCCAGCGCGGCGCCACCATAGAAGTTGATCGAGTCGTAGGCGTTCAGGATCAGGTTTTCCAGCGCCGGCGCGCCGCGCGCGGTATCGCCGCGCAGCAGGCGGCCCAGCACGTCCTGATTCAGCGTCAGGCCCGACACCAGCTTGCCGGCCGCCTGCACGGCGGCAAGGGTCGGCGCGTCGCCCACGTTGAGCGCGCCCACCGACAGAGACAGATTGCGCGCGCCGAAGCGCACGCGGTTGTCGAGTTCGAAGCGCTTGTTGGTGGCGAAGGCCAGCGTCCCTTCGGCGTAGAGCTGGGTCTGCCCCTCGCAGCCGGCTGCGCCGCAAACGCCAACCAGGATGGGCTGCGGCCCGCGCGCGCTGGCGGCCATGGGCAGCACGTCCAGCCAGCCATTGGACACCGCCAGCATCGAGCCGGAGTTGCTCTGGTCCATGTAGCCGGGCTGATAGACGAAGCCGTCGCGCGAATCGAACGGCGTCTTGCCCCGGCCCAGCGTGCTGATGCCCGCGCCCGCCTCGATCGTGATGCCCTGGCCGAACGGGGAACCGACCACCATCAGCACTTCGGCGGCCGACAGCTGCGCGCCGGCGCGCAGCGTGATGCCGCGCGAGCCGTTGCTATCGCCGCCGACGAACTTGAAGAAGTTGCCGGACTGCCCGTAGCTGACTTCGGGGCGCGCGCCCAGAGCCAGCCGCGCCGCCGACAGCGCGTTCAGATCCGGTGCCCGCAGCGACACGGCGTTGAGGCCGGGCGTGGCGACGCCGTCCGGCGCCAGCACCTCGATATGGCCTACGCCGCCCCGGTCCAGGACCGCCACGCTGCCCGCGAAGCCGCCCTCCGCCGCCCGGAAATCGACCTCGCCACGGAACCTCAGCGCCTGCTCGCCCGCGCCCGGCGTGAACAGCAGCGACAGGTTGCGGCCGTCCTGCGGCAGCGAGGCGCGCGGTACGCCGAGACGCAGCGCATCGGCGCGCACGAACGCGGCATAGCTGGTCTCGTTGTACTGCGACAGCTTGCGCAGCGTGTCGGCCGGCGTCAGGATCAGCTGGCGCGGCAGCGCGTCGGCCACGCCCGCGTCCGGCACCGACAAGGCGCCGGGCGCGCTCCAGGACCCGTTGCGCATGGCGATGGCGCGATCCTGGCCGACGGCGCGCGCCGCGCCGCCGTTGATTTCCACGCGGAACGCGCCCGGCAGCAGCGCATAGGTGGAGGGTAGCAGCGTATAGGTGCCCGCCGGCAGGCCGGGCACGCCCTGCGCCAGCGTCACGCGCTGCCCCGCCGTCGGCGTCGAGGCGCCGCGCTCGCCGCCCGACGGTGCGTAGCCGGGCTGGACGCCGGGCACGATGGCATAGACCGGGTTGGTGGCCAGCGCCGGCAGCGTGAAGCCGCCTTGCGCGCCGACCTGCATCAGCGGCGCCATGCGCGCGTCGGTGGAGCCGCCGCGTCCCGAGACAAAGCCCGCGCCCCGCAGTTCGCCGCCGCCGCGCAGGTCCAGCAGCGCGCCCGGCATCGATTCGATGCGCTTGCCGCTCAGGATCACGCCGCGCGTCGGCGAGATCACGCCCTCCAGTTCGACGGCCGCGCCCAGATGCGTCCAGGTGACGCCGTCCACGGTGCCGCCATAGGGCATGACCAGCCCGGCGGCGCTGGCGCTGGTGATGCTGCCGGGCAGCAGGCTGATCTGCTCGGTGGCGCTGGCCGCGCCGTTCAGATAGCCTAGCGCGATCGTGCCCAGCGGCGCGCGCAGCACCCCGCCCTGCTCGATGCGGCCCGCCGACAGGCTCAGGCTGCCGAACACCGAATACGGCATGGCCGGCGCGACGCCCGTGGATTGGATCGCCAGCAGGCCATCCGGCTTGTGGCTGACCCATGCGCTACCGCCGTTGTAGCCCGCGCGCACGGTGGCGATGGCATGGGTCGCGGGATAGAGCTGGGCCGCGCGCAGCAGCAGATTGCCGCTGGTTTCGAGCAGCGTGGGCGTGTTGACGCCGCGCTCGAAACGCAGGTCGCCGGCGCTGTCCAGCACGACCTCGCGAAAACCCCG
Source organism: Achromobacter sp. Marseille-Q0513 (assembly GCF_018195695.1). Lineage (NCBI taxonomy): Bacteria > Pseudomonadati > Pseudomonadota > Betaproteobacteria > Burkholderiales > Alcaligenaceae > Achromobacter > Achromobacter sp. Marseille-Q0513. Next base: position 2,159 of record NZ_JAGTJY010000316.1, read on the forward strand.
GCGATCGACCGCCACGCTGCCCAGCGGCCGCAGCGTGACGCTGCCGTTGACGTTCATGCGTACTTCGTCGCGCACGTCGATCATCTGGCCCGACAGGCGCAGCGTCGCGTCGGTAGCGCGCGAGGACACGCCGACGCGCACCACCGGCGCGGTATGCCAGTCCTTGCCCCGCACCACCGCGCCCGCCAGCCGCAGATACGGCGCGGCCAGGTTGATGCGCGCATCGCGCGGCGCGTTTTCCGACAAGCCCATCGAGGCCGAGTACAGGCTCAGGCTTTGCGCCATGGCCAGGCTGACACTGCCGTCGAAGCTGATCATGCCCTGGCTCAGCAGGGCCAGGCTGCCAAAGCCGCCCGCCGCGACCCGGTCCATGCCCAGGCTGCCCTCGCCATAGTTCAGTCCCGCGGCGGCCGATTCGGGCGTGGCGTCCGCCTGCCAGGCGTAGGGCGCGTGCGTCTGCCGCAGCACCAGCTCGCGCGGCCCCAGCACGCGGCGCGTGGCCAGCACATCCTGGTACAGCGGCGCCTCCAACGCCACCGACAGCGAGCCGCCCGCCGCGCCCGCGCCGCCGGCGCGGGCGATCAGGCTGCCGTCCAGCCGCAGGCCGTTGCCCGAAGCCAGCGCGATGCTGCCGCCATGGCTGGCCACGCGCAGCGGCGCGCCGCCCGGCCCCAGGTCCAGCACCGCTTCCGCGCCCGAGGCGTCGAGGCGCGCGCCGGCGCGCAACACCACGAACAGGTTGGCGGCCTTGGATTCGCTGGCCTGATGATCGATTTCGCCGCCCACGACGATGCGGCCACCGTCGTTCACCCAGCCGTAGCGACGGCCGCGCGCGTCGATCGCCGTCACGGCGCGCGCCGCCGCGTCCAGCACGGCAGCATCGCCCAGCCAGATGGAACGCCCATGGCCCGCGGCGATCAGCGCGGCATCGACATCGGCGTTGGTCTTGATTTCACCCAGGACGATGCTGCCGCCGGGCGCGCGCAAGATGCCGTCGACCGTCAACTGGCCGACGCTGCCCAGGCGCAGGC
>NZ_JAGTJY010000317.1:0-3094 GCF_018195695.1 Achromobacter sp. Marseille-Q0513
CGCCTTGCCGCCCGAGCTGGGCGAGCGCATCGGAGACGGCGCCGCGCAGGTCTGCCAGCGCGGCGTAGCGCCGCAGCAGGTCGGAGTCCAGGCGCGGCAGGGACAGCAGGCGTATGGCGTCGGGCGGCACGCGGCCGGTGAGGGGTTTGCTGGGCATGGGCATCCGGGAAGGGAAGCGCGCCGAAGCGCGGGGTGGCATGCGGGTGGGAGGGCAGGCTGGCCTCTCCTTTTTTTCATGCTATCCCGGATACTGTGATATTGAACAAAATTTTAAATAGTAGGATTGTGATTATTTAATGATCAATCCGGCTACACTGGCGCTTGCCCCGACCCAGCCAGGAATCCGTCCCGCCATGTCTTCCAGCCTTGCCCGCGCCTTCGATGTCCTGGACCTCTTCACGCTCGAAACGTCCAGGCTGACCAGCGAGGAAGTCAGCGCGCGGCTGGGCTATTCGCGCTCGATGGCCTATCGCTACCTGAAGGAATTGTGCGACGCCGGCCTGCTGGTGCCGCAGTCCGGCGGCCAGTACGGGCTGGGGCCGCGCATCATCGAGCTGGAGCGCCTGGTGGCGCTGACCGATCCGCTCTACCTGGCCGGCCGGGCCGTGCTGAAAGGGCGGTCGCGCGAAGACAGCGCCTATCTGCTACAGAACCTGTACGAGGACAAGGTGCTGTGCATCTACAAGGAAGGCCCGGACGTGCTGGAGCATGCCGGGCGGCGCACGGTGATCCTGCGCGCGCGCGGCCAGCCGTTTCCGCTGTTCCAGGGCTCGGGCTCGCTGGCGCTGCTGGCCTTCCTGCCGCATCACCGGATCCGCCAGGCCTATCTGCGCAGCGCGCAGGCCATTGCCGCGGCCGGGCTGGGCGAGGACTGGGCCGCCTTCCGGCGCGCGCTGGCGGCGATCCGCAAGGCCGGCTATGCCATCAGCCACGAGCAGATCGCGCCGGGGCTGGGCGGCGTGGCCGTGCCCATCCTGTTGCCTGACGACGGCGCGCTGGTGGGCAGCCTGGCCTGGAGCTTTCCGATCGAGCGCATGGAGCCGGACGCCGAGGCGCGCTGGGCGCGCGAGCTTGCGCGGGTGGCGGCCGAGATCGCGCGCGAGTATGTGGCGCAGGCGGGCCGGCCCGCGCACTAGCGGCCTTCGCGGGCCGTGCAGATCTGGTGCAGGCAGGCGCGCAGCCAGCGGTGCGCCGGGTCGGCGTCCATGCGCGGATGCCACAGCATGGATACCGTGAACGCTGGCAGTTCCACCGGCAGCGCGAAGCGGCGCATGTCCGCGAGCAGCGCGGCGCAGAATTTCTCCGGCACGGTGGCGATCAGATCGCTGTCGCGGGCCAGCGCCAGCGCTTCGGCGTAGCCGCCGACGTAGGCGGCGATGCGGCGGCTCAGCCCCTGCGCCGCCAGCGCCTCGTCCACCGGCCCGCGTTCGAGTCCGCGGCGCGTGGCCATGACGTGCGCGCCCGAGGCGTAGCGGGCGGCGCTGACCTTGCCGCGCGCCAGCGCATGCCCGGCGCGCACCACGCCGACATGGCGGTCGCGGAACAGCGCGCGCGTGTACAGCTCCGGGCCGGCGGTGTCGCCGACCACGCCGATGTCCAGGTCGATCTCGCCGTCGCGCAGCGGATCGCTGAACTTGTCCGTCTTGGGCACGAAGCGCAGCCGCGCATCCGGCGCTTCCTCGGCCAGCCGGGCCAGCAGGCGCGCGCCGAAGGCTTCGACGAAACCGTTCTGGGCGCGCAGCGTGAACACGCGCTCCAGCCGCGCCAGGTCGGGCAGCTCGGCCGGACGCAGCACCGCTTCGGCGTCGCGCACCAGCTGGCCGACCTGCGCGCGCAGCGCCAGCGCGCGCGGCGTGGGCACCAGGCCGCGGCCGGCGCGCACCAGCAGGGGATCGCCTGTGGTTTCGCGCAGGCGCGCCAGCGCGCGGCTCATGGCCGAGGGGCTCAGGCGCAGGCGCCGGGCAGCGCGCGCCACGCTGCCTTCGGCCAGCAGCACGTCCAGCGTGATCAGCAAATTGAAGTCGGGGGAGGACATGCGGCGACCATATCACGGGGCGTCGAACAGGTGGCGTCCGGTGCACGAATAAAGTGCAAATGCTGCGTCTTCCGCCAGCATTGCCGCGCTCCTATCCTGACGGTCGATCCGTGCCCGCCGTCGCGGCGGCGCGTCTTTTCTTCCCACCGCAGGACAGACCGTGAAGCTTGCTCCATTGACACCAGATCCATCGACGTCGGCCGCTGGCGCCGCCGCCGCCGCGCTTGATTCCGATTCGCCGCGCGCGCCCGCGCCGCAAGCCGCGCCGGCCCGGCACGCGCCGCCGGCGGCCGTCTTCGCCGGCCTGGCGCTGTCCTCGCTGCTGGCCGCGCTGGGCACCAGCATTGCCAACGTCGGGCTGCCGGCGCTGGGACGCGCGTTTGACGCCTCGTTCCAGCAGGCGCAATGGGTCGTGCTGGCCTATCTGCTGGCCATGACCTCGCTGGTCGTCAGCCTGGGTCGGCTGGGCGACCTGCTCGGACGCCGCCGGCTGAAGCTGGCGGGCATCGTCTGCTTCATCGCGGCATCGGCCGCCTGCGCGGCCGCGCCGTCGCTGGCCTGGCTGGCCGTGGCGCGGGCCGCGCAGGGCCTGGGCGCGGCGGCGATGATGGCCTTGTCGCTGGCCTTCGCGGCCGAACTGGCGGGCAAGGACCGCGCGGGCCGCGTCATGGGCATGCTGGGCGCCATGTCGGCGGCCGGCACGGCGCTGGGGCCGTCACTGGGCGGCCTGCTGCTGGAAGCCTATGGCTGGCGCGCCTTGTTCCTGGCGCTGCTGCCGCCGGGCGCGCTGGCGCTGGGCCTGGCCTGGCGCTACCTGCCGGCCGGCGGCGCGCCCGCGAACCGGCCGCGTTTCGACGGCCCGGGCACGGTCCTGCTGGCGGCGACCCTGCTGGCCTATGCGCTGGCGATGACGCTGGGACGCGGCCATGCCGGCTGGTTCAATCTGGCGTTGCTGTGCCTGGCCGGGGCGGGCGCGTGGCTGTTTCTCTGGACCGAGGCGCGCGTGGCCGCGCCGCTGATCCAGCCAGCGTTGCTGCGCGAATCCGCGTTGCGGCTGGG
>NZ_JAGTJY010000318.1:0-3054 GCF_018195695.1 Achromobacter sp. Marseille-Q0513
GATATCCGGCGCGGAATCCCCGTTGGATCGGCCCCCGGGGCTGGCCGCGGGCGAGGCGATCGAGGCGGCGGGACAGCCGATCGACATCGCCGAACCCCAAGCCTGAGGTCGGCGTCGAAGCCGGACGCGGATGCCGCAGCCAGCCCCGGGGGCCGATCCAACGGGGATTCCGCGCCGGATATCAAACTGCTGGCGGGCGCGCGCGGCGCCTCAACCCGCCCGGGATGGCGCGCCAGGCATGCCGGCGCCGGCCTGCCACTCGTGGCGCAGCAGCCCCATGATGCCGGTATCCCACCGCTGTTCGCCCACCCGCGTCGAGGCGCGGCGCACGCCTTCGAGCTTGAATCCCAGCGCTTCATAGGTGCGCAGGGCGGGCTGGTTGAACATGTAGACGTTCAGCTCCAGCCGCTCGATGCCCGGCGCGCTGAACGCTTCCTGGACCATCAGCGCCGTCAGGGGGCGGGCCAGTCCCTGGCCGCGCATGGCGGGCGCGACGGCGACGCGGCCCAGGCGCGCGTTGCCGTCATGCCATTCATAGGCCAGCTGCGCATGCCCGACCGGCGCGCCATCGCGGCAAACCATCCAGCAGCGGCGCGCGGGCGGCGTGGCCCGGCCTTCGCCCAGCATGGTTTCAACGTGCAGCGGCGTGAGCGGATAGGAGAGCTGCGAGCCGCCCCATTGGACGACATCGGCAAGGCTGGAGAACCAGCCGGCAAGAAGGGAATGGTCTTGTGCCGCGAGCGGGCGCAGGGTCAGCATGATGGCGTGGGGCGCGTATGCGCCAGGTGACGCCGCGCGCGGCATGCGCGCGGACTGGCGTCCCAGTATAGGCGGGGACAGGCCGCGCCGTTCAGCCGCGGGCTTCGAAGCGCAGGCGCAGCACGCCCAGGTCGCCGTAGGCGATCTCGAGATCGCGGCCCGCCGGCACGTCCAGGAAGCCGGCATACGAGCCGGTGATGACATGCTGGCCGGCGCGCAGGCCGGTGCCTTGTTCGCGCAGGAAGTTCGCCAGCCAATACAGGCCGGCCTTGGGCCGGCCGTTGGGATGGATGCCCGCGTGCTGCTCGGCATCCTGGCCGTCCACGGACAGCGTGATGGCCATGCTGGCGGGCGCGTCGTCGGCGGACGCGATGCGCGGCCCCAGCACCAGGCCCTGGTTGAACATGTGGTCGGCCAGCAGCTCGGGCAGGCTGGCGTGTTCGGGCAGCGCGTAGCGGCACCCCAGCACTTCCAGCGCCAGCCGGGCGCCGCCGACTGCGGCATCGATCTCGGCTTCGCTGTAGGGCTGTTCGCGCGCGGGCAGGTCGCGCGCCAGTTCGAAGGCGATCTCGGGTTCGACGCGCACGACGGCGCCATGCGAGGGCACCGGCGAGGTGGCGCTGAAATGGACGGTGGATGTGTAGATGGGCGCGACCACGGATTTTTCGGGCGTGGGCAGCGCGCTCTTCCAGGCGGCGATGTCGTCGCGTCGCGTTTCGCGCAGCAGGCGGGCGGTGCTGCGCTGCACGGCGAAGGCCTGGCCCTGCGTCTGCGGCCGGCAATCGGCGGGCAGGCGCGGGCCGGGCACGCCGGCGTCGCGGGCGGCGATCAGGAAACGGGCGGCGTCGACGCTGCCGGGATACTCTTCGATCTGGATTCGCATGGCGTCACATTCCCAGGAACAGCATGGTCCACAGGGCGATCATGGCGATCAGCCCGAGCCAGCAGGCGCCCCAGAAGCCCACCACCGGCCACTTGAGCGACAGCGGCACCTGCTTCGGATCCACGTGGGCCAGCAGGCGGTTGGCGTTGCCGACGAGCCAGAAGCGCGTGCCGGGGAACATCAGCCGGAAGAAATAATCGAGCATGATCGCCGCCTGGATGGCCAGCGGATACTGGTTGAAGGCCCGGTGCTCCAGGTAGGGATGCTTGAATCGGGCGTTGATCTGCTTGGCCTTGAAGAAGAACAGCACGATGCCGCTGATCGAGCAGGTGACGAAGCACAGCACGAACAGGCTGAAGGCCATGGCCAGCGCGGGGGTATGCATGAAGAAAATCCCGGGGTTGCGCGGCGAGGACGCCGCGATGAATGTCTGTCGTGAGGTGCGGCGTCAGCCGCGCAACTGGCCTTCGCCGTTGAGCACCCATTTCAGCGTGGTCAGGCCTTCCAGGCCGACCGGGCCGCGCGCGTGCAGGCGGTTGGTCGAAATGCCGATCTCGGCGCCCAGGCCGTATTCGAAGCCATCGGCGAAGCAGGTGGGCAGGTTCACGTAGACCGAGCTGGAATCGACCTCGCGCTGGAAGCGCTGGGCCGCGGACAGGTCCTCGGTGACGATGGCGTCGGTGTGGCCCGAACCCCAGCGGGCGATGTGCTCGATGGCGTCGTCCAGCGTGTCGACGATGCGCACCGCCAGGACCGGGCCCAGGTACTCGGTGCCCCAGTCTTCTTCCGTGGCGGGCTTGAGCTGCGGCAGCAGCGCCAGCGTGCGCGGGCAGCCGCGCAGCTCGACGCCGCGATCGGCGAAATCCGCCGCCAGGCTGGGCAGGATGGACACGGCCGCCACCGCGTCCACCAGCAGCGTTTCCATGGCGCCGCAGATGCCGTAGCGGTAGGTCTTGGCGTTGATGGCGATGGCGTGGGCCTTGTCGGGATCGGCGGCCGCGTCGATGTAGACGTGGCAGTTGCCGTCCAGGTGCTTGATCAGCGGCACGCGCGCTTCCTGGGCCAGGCGCGCGATCAGGCCCTTGCCGCCGCGCGGCACGATGACGTCGATGTGCTCGGTCATGGTGATCAGCTTGCCGACCGCGGCGCGGTCGGCCGTGGCCACCACCTGCACCGCGTCCTGCGGCAGTCCGGCGGCCGCCAGGCCGGCCTGGACCACGCGGCCCAGCGCGATGTTCGAATGCAGCGCCTCGCTGCCGCCGCGCAGGATGGCGGCGTTGCCGGACTTCAGGCACAGCGCGGCCGCGTCGATGGTCACGTTGGGACGCGATTCGTAGATGATGCCGATCACGCCCAGCGGCACGCGCATCTGCGCGACGCGCATGCCGTTGGGGCGCAGCGAGGTGGCGGTG
>NZ_JAGTJY010000319.1:0-3020 GCF_018195695.1 Achromobacter sp. Marseille-Q0513
GTCTGCATTCATGCGGGTTCCTTGGGAGCGGGGGGAGGGGCGTCATCGGCCTGCCGGGCGGCGCCGCTTTGCAGCAGGGCGTCGACGGCGGCGGTGTCCAGGCCGGCTTGCAGCAGCACGTCGCGGGTGTGTTCGCCCAGCCGCGGCGGCATCGCGGCCGGCACTTGCGAGCGCTGCATCCGGACGGGGTTGCGGGGAAAGCGGTACTGGCTGCCGGCCGCGCTCTGCAGCGGCTGGAAGAAATCCACGCTCCGCAGGTGCGGATCGGTTTCCAGGTCCTGCAGGCGGTTGATGGGGGCGGCGGGAATTTCCAGCCGCTCGCACAGCTCCAGCCAGTAGGCGCTGTCGCGGCTTGCGACGATGTCCGCCAGCAGTTCGTAGAGCGTTTCGATGTGGCGCGTGCGCGCCGCGATGTCGGCGTAGCGCGGGTCGGCGGACAGGTCGGGACGGTCGATGGCCAGGAACAGGTTGCGCCAATGGGCGTCGGTGTAGGGCATCAGGCAGACGTGGCCGTCGGCGGTGCGGCAGGGCTTGCGCCACGGCGTCAGCACGCGCGGGTAGCCGGCCTCGCCCGGCGTGTCGGCCAGGTGCCGGCCGTAGTAGTGTTCGACCAGCACGTAGGACGCCATGCTCTCGAACATGGGCACTTCCAGCGCCTGGCCCCGGCCGCTGCGCTCGCGCTGGAACAGCGCGGCCAGGATGGCGTGCGCGGCGATCAGGCCGCAGGTCTTGTCGGCGGCCACCGTCGGCAGGTAGCGCGGCGCGCCGGTCTGGCGATCCGTCAGGTCGGCGAAGCCCGACAGGCCCTGGATGATGTCGTCGTAGGCGGGCCGTCCGTCATAGGCGCCGCCGGCGCCGAAGCCGTACAGGCCGGCATACACCAACCGTGGATTGCGCGCGCACAGCGTGGCCGCGTCCAGGCCCAGCGCGGCCATCTTGGCCGGCCGCATGCTGTGCATCAGCACATCGGCCCCGTCCACCAGCGCCAGCAGCGCCTGCCGCGCGGCAGCCTGCTTCAGGTCCAGCACCACGCTGCGCTTGTTGCGGTTCAGGCCCAGGAAGATGGCGGCCAGTCCGGGTTCCTGGGACGGCCCCGTGTGGCGCGTGGAGTCGCCGGCGGGCGCCTCGACCTTGATCACGTCGGCGCCGTAGTCGGCCAGGATCTGCGATGCGTAGGGGCCGAACACGACGGAGGTCAGGTCCAGCACGCGCACGCCGCCCAGCGCGGCGGTTTGGGAAAGGGCAGGGGATGTCATGGCGCAAATCCTATCGGCGCGGCTGATACGCGTCTAATATGGCTTCGGTATTGCTTGATACGGAATTTGTTATGGCTATCGATCTACGGCAGCTTCGGCAGTTCGTCACCATCGCCGAACTGGGCAGCTACCGCCGCGCCGCCGACGTGCTGCACATCGCGCAGCCCGCGCTGTCGGTGTCGATCCAGAAACTGGAGCACGCGGTCGGCGTGCCGCTGCTGGCGCGCGGCGCCAAGGGCGTGACGCTGACGCCGGCGGGCGAGGCGCTGATGGCCGACGCCCGGCGCGCGCTGTTCCACAGCGAGCAGGCGCGCCAGGCCGCCCGCCGCGTGGCGCTGGGCGAATGGGGCACGCTGCGCCTGGGCTTCGTGGGCTCGGCCACCTACATGCTGCTGCCGCGCTGCCTGCCGGCGTTTCGCGCGCAATATCCGGACGTGCAGCTGGAGCTGCGCGAGGACAGCACGGTGGGGCTGGCGGCCATGCTGCGCGCGAACGACATCGATGCGGGCCTGGTGCGCGGCCCGTTGGCCGAGGATCCGGCGCTGGACTCCTGGGTGGTGGAGCGCGATGACCTGATCCTGGCGGTGCCGGCCGGACATGCGCTGGCTGGAAGCGCGCCCGTCAGCCTGGCCCGCGCGCGCGCCGAGAGCTTCGTGATGTACTCGCCGGCCAAGGTGCCGGGCCTGCACGGCGTGGCGCAGGCGCTGTGCCGCAAGGCCGGTTTCACGCCGCGCATCAGCCAGGAGGCGATCCAGGTGCAGACCCTGGTCAGCCTGGTGGCCAGCGGCATGGGGCTGGCGCTGGTGCCGGGCGTGACGCGGGCCTACTCCACGCCACATGTGGCCTTTGTGCCGCTGGCCGACGCCGACGCGCATGAAGCGCTGTCGCTGTCATTGGTGACTCACCGCGAGACTTCCTGCGCGTCGGTGCTGAGGCTGCGCGACAGCATGCTGGCGCAGCTGGGCTGAAGGCCGGGCGGCTTGAGTTGTGCGGGTCAGGCGACTCGGCGTTGAAAGGGTCCAGGCTCAGGCGGCTTCCTGGCCGGACAGCGTGCCGCGCAAGTAGGGCAGGACGTCGCCGCCGTCGGCCAGCGCATGGGCGCCGATACGCTCGTGCCAATGGGATTCGCTGCCCGCGGCCAGCCGCCATTCGCGCAGCCGCCGGGTATACAGCTGCAGGTCATATTCCTCGGTGACGCCGATGGCGCCATGCACCGCATGCGCGATGTCGGCCACGCGCGCCACGGCCATGCTGGCGCGCGCCTTGCCCAGCGCGGCCAGCATGGGGCGGGGCATGCCGGCGCGGCCCTGGAAGGCCAGCTGCGCCGCCATGCGCGCGGCCCAGACCTGCTCGGCCATGACGCTGATCTGCTGCTGCACCGCCTGGAAGCGGCCGATGGGCTTGCCGAACTGGCAGCGCTGGTTGGCGTAGTCCAGCGTCATGGCCAGCACGCGGTCCATGGCGCCGGCGATCAGGCCGGCACAGGCGGTGGCCGCCAGCTCGTCCAGCGTCGGCAGCGTGGCGGGGGCATCGATGCGCAGGCCGTCGTCCAGCGACCAGCGCGCCGGCGCGTCCAGGCTGCCGTGCACGCCGGGTGCCACGGCCCGTCTCTTTTACAAATCTCCGAGGCCACGAGACGGGATCCCATCTCGGATGCCGTCTTCTGCTTGAAAAAAAAAAAAAAAAAAAAAAACAAAACAATAACAGATCTAAGATAATCAAAAAAAAAGAAAATATTGAAAGCATTTATAAATAGATATAGAA
>NZ_JAGTJY010000031.1:0-44605 GCF_018195695.1 Achromobacter sp. Marseille-Q0513
CGCGGTCGGCGGTCTGGTTGATGGTGACCGTCGTGCGGCCGTTCTCGGTGCTGGATCTGGGCGCCTCGGCGTTGCTCCAGCCGCGCGTGAGCGCCTGCGTGTCCACTTGCAGGCCGCCCGCGCCCAGGCCGTCCGGCACGGTCGCGGCGGCACTGCCCGCGGCCTGGCGCGCGGCCGCCTGCGCCGCCTGCTGCGCGGCGATCGCGGCCGCCGTGCGATTCAGGTTGGTGAGCGACTGCTGCAATTGCTGGCGCGATTGCGTCTGCTGACGCGCCGCCGTCGGAATGCCCGCCACGCTGCCATCGGGCAGCCGGCCGCTGGCCTGGGTCTGCGCCTGCGTCGCGCCCTTGGCCGCGAACCAGCCGGGGCTGAAGGCGGCGGGCGCGGCTTGCGCCGCAGACGCCATGCCGCCCGCGGCCAGCAGCAAGGCAAGCGCCGCCGGCACGGGCTTGAGGCGGACCGCCTTCGAGGCAGCCTCCACCGAGCGGGTCACGGGGAACTTGCTGGGACGCGATGTCATGGCGGGCAATCCTGATCCGAGTAGCCAAATGGGTATCGGCCAACCGCAGGCGCAATTGCGCGCATTACGGCGGCCCATACTCCAATGACGCGATTCGGCGCGGGAATGGCTACCGGAAAGGATCGACTATTTTGTAACAGCGGCACGGCGCTGTCCGGCTGGTTCAGCTCAGCAGCACGATGCCGCCCGGCAACTGCGTCAGCTGCGCGCCGTACAGATCGCGCAGCATGCGCAGGGCCAGGTCGGTCTGCGTGATGGCGAAACGCATGCGCACGCGGCGCGCGGCCAGCTCCGCGTTGCGCAGCAGCACGCGGCCGGGACGATAGCGGTTGATCTCGTCCACCACCTCGGCCAGCGTCTGCCCGGAAAAACTGAGCGTGCCGCTGCGCCAGGCCTCGACCATCGCCATGTCGGCGGGGACCGCCGCGCGCAGCCCGGACTCGTCGTAATACAGCTGTTGGCCCGGCTCCAGCGTCTGCCGGCGGCCGGCCTGCTCCACCGCCACGCTGCCTTGCAGGCAGGTGACGCAAACCTGCGGGCCGGTATAGCGCAGATTGAAGCGCGCCTGCCGCGCATGCGTGGCGCCGGCGCCCGCGTAGACGGTCACGGCCTCGCCGCCGCCGGCGGCATCGACCTGCGCCTCGCCAGCGACCAGTTCGATGGCCTTGCCCGCATCCATCGCCGCGCGGCGGTTGATGCGCGTCTGCGTGTTCATCTGCACCGTCAGCGCCTCCGACAGCGCCACGCTGCGCTGTTCGGCGGTGCCGGTGCGAAAGTCGGCGGTGTAGTCCAGCAGCGACGGCCACAGCGACAGGGGCGGCCACACGGCCAGCGCCGCGCCGCCCGCGGCCACGGCGGTGCCAAAGAAGGCGCGGCGGCCGGGATTGACCGGGCGCCGCGCCGACGGATGCGCCAGGCCGGGATCGCGGCTGGCGGCCTGCTTCAGCACCGGATCCATCTCCTGCCACAAACGCGCCACCTCGTTCCAGGCGCGCGCGTGCGACGGGCTGCTGGCGCGCCACAGCTTGAAGGCCTCGGCGTCGCCGCGCGTTGCCCCGCGGTCGCGCAGGCGCAACCACCATTGCTCGGCTTCGCGCCGCAGGCGGTCGGAATCGTCGGAAGGGTTCATGGCGCCAAGCATCGTGTCAGAATTTCCGCCGGCCCACAATATCGCCATCGGCCACCGCCTGCGTGTCCGCCAGCCGCAGCCGGCAGTGGCGCATCGCGGCGGCCAGCTCTTTCTTCACCATCGCCACCGAGATCTGGAAACGCTCTGCGATCTCGGCGTTAAGCAAACCATCCACGCGCGCCGCGGCCAGGATCGCGCGCTGGCGCGGCGGCAGCTCATTCATCGCTTCTTCCAGCGCCTGCACGTCCAGCCTCGCGGCGACCACGCGCTGCGGATCGGCGGTTTCATCCACCACCTGCAGCAGCGCCTCGCGTTCGTCGTCGTCCAGCAGCTCGCGGCTGCGGCGCCAGTCGTCGGTGGCGATGCGCGCCGCCATGCGCAGCAGATAGGCATCTGGATTCAGCACCGGGCTGGCGGGCCTTGCGGCGTCCAGCTTGATCCACGTTTCGTGCAGCGCGGCTTGCGCCTGGTCGCGCGAACCGACGATGCGCTCCAGGCTGCGGCGCAACTCCGGATAGCGCGCGATCAGGCGCAGGCGCAGCAGCGCGGCGGAGAACATGGACATGCCGTTCAACCCGCTGGCCGGCGCGCGGCCGGACAGTTGGCGCCGCCGGGCAGCAGCAGCACCGACACAGGCTGCGGCATGCCCATGGGCGGCGGCGCGCCCACGTCCATGCCCTGCACGACGCGCGTCACGGCCGCGTCGACCCGCGCGCTGCCGGTCGTGTCCAGCAGCCGCAGCCGGCTGACCTGGCCGCTATCGTCCACGCGCAGCTGCAACGCCAGCCGGTAAGCGCCCGGCCGCGCGGCCGCATTACCGCACAAGCTGCGCAGCAAGGCCTTTTGCACGCGCCCGATATAAGCGCTGAAATCCGCCGCGCCGCTGCGCGCCCCCGGAATGTCGCCGGCGGCCAGCACCGCCGCCACGGGCGCCGCTGGCGTCGCGGACGCGGCGGGCTCGTAGACCACGATCGCCTCGCCGTCCGTCTTGCGGATGCGCAGGCCGGAGCCGTCCAGCAACAGGCGCAGCGCTTCCAGCACGGTGTAGCGGCCCGACAGCGCGGGCGCCGGCCGGCGCGCATGGCGCTCCTCGACCAGCACCGCCACGCCGGCCACGTGGCCGATCGCCTCCAGACTGTCGCCCAGCGGCTGCGCAGGCAGCGCATAGGCATGGCGCTCGCCGGCCAGGCGGTCCGCCTGCGCGGCGGCGGATGTCTGCTCGCCGGCGTCCTTCGCCAGGGCGGGCGTATCCGGGCACATCAGACACGCGCCTGCCAGTGCCAACACACTGAGCGGTGCCGGGATGCAACTCATCGAGCGAAATCGGGCATGGGATGGGAGAAATGACCAGGGCGCGGCCGGACAAGGCAACGCCGGCCAGCAGGCTAGCCCGGCGAGATGACTCGGCCGTGACAATGGCGACGGTCAGGAAAGAAGAAGCACCGCAGAGTAGCGTGCCCGCGCCCATGCAGCGGCGCACACATGCGCACTGTATGCGCACACCTTGCCGAACATGCCGCGCGACACGCGAATCGTCACGGCCCAGCCACGCGACATCGGGGCAACTGAAGCTTATGAAGGTAGGGCCAGGACATGCGCGTCACCAGAAAATCAGCGCTCAGGCCCCGCCGTGTATTGCCTGCGGCCAGCGCGCTGCAGGATACAGAAAGGCTCCTCCGGCGCGCTCTGAGCATTGCAATTCAAGATCGCCTACTGCTCTTTGGGGCTATCCCATGTTGATAGCTCGCTTTGGCTAAAGCAGACTCGTCAATGCTCTCCCGACGCGCTCTCTACCCATAAATTCGCAACATCTCCAAGATCCAATTCCATTTGCTTCCACGGCCGCGTAGCCCGAAATGAACGCCAGCCGCGCGGAAGAAATTCGTCAGGAACCCACATTCCCTCGCTCGACAACGGCGTCTGACAACGGGCAAAGGATTTGGCTTCGTTATATCGGTAGTAGCAGTAAGACAACGAAATGAGCAGGTGCTTCGCTACCTCTCTCATCCTGTTATCGAAACGCCGCATCAGATGCAAATATGCCGCCGCTCTAGACTCATGCGGCAACGGATCTATCTGCAGCGCTAGATCCTCATTCTCTCGCGCCAAGATAGCGACCAAAGGATCGCTGCCCGAATCGGCCGATAACTTGCGCATCAATGGATGCTGGTCATGCCCAGGATCGTCGCCATGATGCCAATGATCCAATCGAACCGCATGACGCACCTGCGTTTCCGTATAGCGAACAAGTTGTTGGTAGAGAAAGCGAATCAGCATCTGCTGATAGGTCGGATCTTCAAAGGCAATCGCGACGCTTTTCGAGGCCTTCAATTCCTCGGCCAGCACCCATGCCGCACCCTGGACATCTTCAACGGTGTACTCACCCCGAGTATGTGACGCGATCCGGCGCAACGCTGTACCGCACTGCTTGAGGAAACACTCGAAAGCGGCATATGTGGACGAATGCATTGAGCGTGGTTCCAACTACACATGCACAAGAATGCGGGTTGACGACACACGACATAAGGTCAAGCCAACGAGGATCGCCCTCCGGAATGTTCGTCGTCATTCCGTACGACCCCAAAGCCCAACCATGTGTTTATCGGACCATGTGTCTAGAAACACATCCTATCGTTCGCCGTTCTCAAAATATAGGGCCACACATGTGCTCGCAGATCAGTCTGATCCATAGGTCATGCATTTTGAGATTTGCACCTGTACCGAGCCATCTCACCAGCACCCAGGACTCTTTCCAGACACCATCAAGGCCACCCAGGACGGATTGACATTGAGAGCTGGCGTAACCATTCACGTCACCAGACCCGGCACAATACCGGCAGCATATGATCCAGAATTGAAGTACTGTCGTACGCCCCCAAGCAGACGGCCCGTGCATCAGAATTCCATGTCTACGTAGACGCTCGACACATATTCCTAGCGAACAAACGACAAAAAACCCGCGTTCTTCAAGAAGAATCGCGGGTCTTGTCTTGCATGTCCAGGTGAACCTGAAGCATTGAATTGGTGCCGACGGCGAGACTCGAACTCGCACAGCTTTCGCCACTACCCCCTCAAGATAGCGTGTCTACCAATTTCACCACGTCGGCAGGGTCATGCGTCTTGCTCGTTGCCCCAAGCCCGAAGGCTGGCGCTTGCTATTCGCATGCCATCCTGGCGCCTGTCATGAAGGCAAGGCCAGAAAGTCGAGCATTCTAGCATGAAATCACGTAATCAGCTCATGCTGATCAAGGCCCAGCGTGCCTGGCGCCCTCCCAGCAAAAAGCCGGCTGACGCCGGCTTCTCGCTGCGTTGCCACAGCCGGCCCCTGCGCGCAGGGGCCGGCCGCAAGCGGATGCCTTACTTGGCGGGCGTTTCCGCCGGCTTGTCGCCCGAGGCGGGAGCCGCCGGAACCGAGGGCACCGAGGCGTCGGGCTTGGCCGGGGCGGAAGCCGCGCCGGGCACCGACGAAGCGCCCGGAACCGAGGACGCGCCCGGGACGGACGAGCCGCCGGGAACCGATGCGCCGCCCGGCACCTGGGGCACGGAACGGTCGGCCGGGAAGTTTTGCATCACGCTGGTGTCCAGGACCGAGGAGGAGCCCTTGTGGCTGACATAAGCCAGGCCAGCGGTGGTGGCGAAGAACACGACGGCGGACCATTTGGTCATGCGCGACAGGAAGTTGGCCGCGCCGGTGGCGCCGAACAGGCTGCCGGCCGAGCCGCTGCCGAACGCCGAACCCATGTCGGCGCCTTTGCCTTGCTGCAACAGGACCAGGATGATGATGGCCAGCGCCGAGATCACTTGGACGGCCAGCAGAACTTTGAGAATCAGGGGCATTACAGACTCCGGAACGGAAACTTTTAGATGGCGGCGATGCGCAGGAATTCATCGGCCACGAGCGACGCGCCGCCGACCAGGGCGCCGTCGATGTCGGCCATGGCGAACAGGCTGGCGGCATTGGCCGCCTTGACGCTGCCGCCGTACAGCACTTGCACCTGGGCCGCGCCCAGCGCGCGCAGGGCGGCGCGGATGGCGCCGTGGACTTCCTGGGCCTGCTCGGGGCTGGCGCTGCGGCCGGTGCCGATGGCCCAGACCGGCTCATAGGCCAGGACCATGCGCGACACGGCCTCGGCGCCCAGGGCCAGCACGGGCTTGAGCTGGCGCTCGATGACGGCCAGCGTGTTACCGGCGTCGCGATCGGCCAGCGACTCGCCCACGCAGACCACGGGGGTCAGGCCGGCGGCCAGCGCGGCGCGCGCCTTGTCCGCCACGATCTGGTCGGTCTCGCCGTGCAGCACGCGACGCTCGGAGTGGCCGGCCAGGGCCCAGCGGCAGCCGAATTCCTTCAGCATGGCGCCGGAGACTTCGCCCGTGTAGGCGCCCTTTTCCTGAGCGCTGACATCCTGCGCCCCCCAGCTGACGCTGCTGCCGGTCAGGGCGGAAGCGGCCTGGGCCAGGTACGGGAACGGCACGCAGACGCCGATCTGGCAATGGCTGGCGGCATCCACGGCGCGCAGCTCGGTCAGCAGCGCGGCGTTCTCGGCCAGGTTGCCGTTCATCTTCCAGTTGCCCAGCACGAGGCGGGCGCGGTTTTCGACTGAAGTCATGGCGCAAAGGTCAGAAAGGGTGAGCCCGGGAGGCCGGTCGCCGGCCAGCCGCGAGGCCTGGCCGCCGCCGGACGGGTGCCTCCGGACCGCGCGGCCCTGTCGCGTGGGCGGCACCAGAAGTGCGCCGACGACAGAAGGCTGCGGCCCATGAAACATTCGCCCACGGGTCTGCCTGGAAAAAATTCCAGGCGAAACCTGCGATTGTATCCTGTTGTGCGCCGGCGTGCCGGCGCACCCGCGTTTCCCTATACGGTCAGGATGATCTTGCCGATGTTCTCGCCGCTTTCCATCATGGCGTGGGCCTGGGCGGCCTGGGCCAGCGGGAAGGTGGCGTGGACGATCGGCTTGATCGCGCCCTGCTCCAGCAACGGCCATGCACGCTCGCGCAGCGAACGGGCGATGGCGCCCTTGAAGGCCACGGGGCGCGGGCGCAACGTGGAGCCGGTGATGGTGAGCCGGCGGCGCATGACCTGCGCCGTATCCACATTGGCATGCGCGCCGCCCAACTGGGCGATGATGACGATGCGGCCATCGTCGGCCAGGCACTGGATGTCGCGGCCGATGTAGTCGCCCGCCACCATGTCCAGGACCACGTCCACGCCGCGTCCGCCAGTGGCGTCCAGCACTTCCTTCACGAAGTCCTGGGTCTTGTAGTTGATGCCGCGCGCGGCGCCCAGCGCTTCCACGGCGCGGGCGCGCTCGTCGCTGCCGACGGTGGCGTAGACCGGGTTGCCCATCGCGCGGGCCAGCTGGATGGCCGTGGTGCCGATGCCGCTGGCGCCGCCATGGACCAGCAGCGCCTCGCCCTCGGCCAGGCGGCCGCGGTCGAACACGTTGCTCCAGACGGTGAAATAGGTTTCGGGCAGGCCGGCGGCTTCGACATCGGACAGGCCGCGCGGAATCGGCAGGCACTGCGCGGCGGGCGCGACGCAGTACTCGGCATAGCCGCCGCCCGCGACCAGCGCGCAGACCTTGTCGCCGATCGCCAGGCCGCCGGCGGCCGCGTCGCCGGACACGATTTCGCCGGCCACTTCCAGGCCGGGCAGGTCCGACGCGCCGCGCGGCGGCGGATAGGCGCCCTTGCGCTGGAACACATCGGGACGGTTGATGCCGGCCGCGCTGACCTTGATCAGCACCTCGCCCGGACCGGGCTCCGGCATGGGTCGTTCCACCGGCACCAGCACGTCCGGACCGCCGGGGCGGGAGATTTCAACAGCCTTCATCATGCCTCCTGGGTAGCAAATGGATTATTATTGCGCCCTTCGGATGGCATGCAAGCCATCGCCGGCAAAACGTTTGCCTGGCGATCGGCGCCGTCCCGACACCAGGAAGCGTGGCCGAGCGGTTGAAGGCACCGGTCTTGAAAACCGGCAAGGGTTTACGCCCTTCGTGGGTTCGAATCCCACCGCTTCCGCCAACACGATGCCGCGCATGGCCCTATCCCTAGCCTCCCTTCCGCTCCCCGACGGCTTCGAGCCGCGCGGGGCGCTTGCCGTCGAGCATGACGAAGAATCGGGCAAGGTCTACGAGATGTGGATGCTGGACACGGCGCTGCCGTTCGACGCGGCGGTCGCCGCGCTGTCCGCGTACGCGGAGCGGCACTTCGGCGGCCAGAAAAGAGAGGCCGCCACCAACCTTCCGGGGGTGCGCAGCTGGGCCGCGAACTGGACCCAGGACGGCCAGGAGGTCTCGGCGCAGCTTACCTGCGCGGACGCAGACAGCGCGGGCTATCTGCGCAATGTCTATCCCTACACGTCGTAGGACTGCTCGCCCAGCCGAAAGCCCATGTCCGTGCCCCAGCGGTCGACATAGCGGATCCAGCGCGTCTGGCATGACACGCAGCAATAGTGCTCATAGCGGTTGACCGGATCGCCGTCGACCTCGACGCAATCCACGAGGCCCAGCCGCGGATGCGATTCCATGCTGACCGCCACGCCCAGCGGCAGGCTCAGGCAGGACTCGCACATGGAGGCGGCCCGCGCCTCGGTCGAGGCTGAGGATGGCGCTCCCCCTCCGGTCCCGGCGCTCCCCCCGGCGCCGGAACCTGCCGCGCTCGCGCCGCCGGATTGCGCCTCGGCCTCGGCGCAGATCCGGATCAGCAGATCGAGCACAGTCAATTCGCTCATGCTCACCACGGCGCGGCCCTCGGGAACGTCGGCAATGCGCTAGGCATAGGCCTGCTGACTGGCGGCGAGCGCCATCACGGGCGTCAGGCGGAACCCCTGCGCGTAGACGCTGCTCAGCTGGAGCCCGTTTTCAGGCTGCAACTGCAGCTTCACCCGCAGGCGGTAGACATGCGTGTCCAGCGTCTTGGAGTCGAATTCCAGCGAGCGGCCCCAGATGGCTTTTTCCAGCACGATGCGCGGCACCAGGCGGCCGATATGCCGGAACAGGTACAGGCCCAGATCGAATTCGCGGCGCGACAGCTTCACCGGCTGGCCGCGCAACATGGCGGTCCGGCCCACGGGATCGATTTCATAATCGCCGACCCGGATCAGATCGGCCGGCAACGCCTGATCGGGATACGCCCGGCGCAGCAGCGCGCCTACCCGGGCCGCCAGCTCGCCGGCGCGCACCGGCTTGCTCATGCAATCATCCGCGCCGTCGTCCAACGAGGAGGCCACGCAGCTTTCCAGATCCGCCGCCTCCGCCAGCAGCAGGATGGGCTGGGCGCGTCCCGCCGCCGCGCGGACCTTGCCTACCAGCAGCGGATCCATGCCCCCCGTCGACAGGCCCGCATCCACGACGAAAAAGTCGTAGTCCTCTGCCTGCCCGGACTGCAGGAACACGCCGCCCTGTCCGTGGACGGAGCACTCGTGCCCCATCGCGTTCAACAAGATGGCCGTCACTTCGGCCTGTTCGCGCTTGCCACCCAACACTGCGATCTTCATGATTCACCTCAATACGCCGCATGGCCAACCGGCCCGTGCGCCTAATCCACAATTCGGGATAAACCCTGTACTGCCTAAAGCCGCGTTACTTGATATAAATTGAAAAATATTCAACCGCTGCTTCAACCCCCCCGATATCCGGGACCCGGAACAAGCCCGGCTCCCCTGCAGGCACCACCTCGGACCCTCGCCCACCCACTTCGAAACAAAACGACATAAAGTGACGGTACGAGGCATTCGAAGCAGATACGCGCGTTTTCAATATCTGAACTACACAACGGTTACTAATCTAAGCAGAGTCTCCGCGCGTAACAATCGACAATGCAGCCCCAACCTATGACCTGACGGAATACCTTTCGGGCTTCTTTCATGAGATTGCCGCTTCCCTCCATGCCCGAACTCCATGCCTTCCTCGCCGTCGCGCAGGCAGGCAGCTTTTCCGCCGCGGCGCAGACCCTGTTCGTCACGCAGGGTGGCGTCAGCCGCTGTGTGCAGCGTCTTGAAAGCCGCCTGGGCATGCCCCTGTTCCTGCGCAACGGCCGTGGCGTTTCGCTGACACCGACAGGCCAGCGCTTGTACGAACAGATCGAGCCCGCCATGCGCACGCTGGCGGACGCGGTCGCCAGCGTCCAGGCCCATGCATCACCACGCGGCGTGCTGCGCCTGCGCACCGTCTCCACGCTGTCCATGCGCTGGCTGGTGCCACGCCTGCCCCAATTCCATGCGCGCATGCCGGGCGTGCGCGTAATCATCCAGCCCAACGTGCTGGACGACGATTTCCTCGAAAAGGACGTGGACTGCTGGCTCTACTGGCGCAAATCGGCCACCGGACAATGGCCCCGGCATCTGCGCAGCACCTACATCATCGGCCGCGAGATCGTGCCTGTCTGCCATCCTTCGGTCCTGCCCGGCATCCAATCGCCAGCGGACCTGCTGCGCCACCCGCTGCTATATCACGTGGAAGCGCCTGAGCTGTGGCAACAATGGTGCGAGGCCTACGGGCAGCCCGCCCCCAAGATGCTGGATTCCGAGTTCAACATCATGGCCGCCGCCATCGATGCGGTGGCCAACAACTTCGGCGTCGTGTTGTCGCCGCGCTGCCTGGTGCAGATGGATGAGCAAGCGGGCCGCGTCGCGGTCCCCGCCGGCATGTCGATCTCGAGCCGACGCGGCTACTTCCTGTGCACGCCGAAGACACGCGACGGCGATCCACTCATCGACGCATTCCGCAGCTGGCTGCTGGAATGCGCGGCCACCGACTTCGAACAGGACTGAAGCAAGGGTTCGGACGTGCGGGCAGGCCCGGCCATTCTCATGGCCGGAAGAATTTGAATTTCAACGCGAATAGCCCGCCTACACTGGCCAGGCCCTTAACCGCCGCGTGCCCGGCGCGCAGGCGTCCGTCCAGGTTCCTGCAGGCGCATTGCCTGCACGCACAGGGCGCATGCCTGACGTCGTCCGACATACGCAATACGCCATGCGCCTGCAGCTTCCCCCCATGCCAGAATTGCACGCCTTCGTGTCCGTCGCGCGCTCCGGATGCATTACCGCGGCCGCGGACGGCCTGGAGATGACGCAGGGCGGCGTCAGCCGCAGCATCAGGCGCCTGGAGTCACGACTGGGCATCATCCTGTTCCTGCGCGGCGGCCGCGGCGTCACACTGACGGAAGCCGGACGCCAGCTGTTCGAGCGGGTCGAGCCATCGCTGCGCGTCCTCAGCGACGCGATGATGGAGATCGATACACAGGCCTCGCCGCGCAGCCGGCTCACGGTGCGCTCCGTATCGACGTTGGCCACGCGCTGGCTGATCCCCAATCTGCCAGAGTTCAACAAGCAGGTTCCAAATGTGCGGATCGTGTTGCAGCCCCATGCGCCCGCCGACGATTTCCTCGATACCCAGACGGATTGCTGGATCGTGCCTCGGCCGGCCAAGGGCAATCCGTGGCCCCGCCATGTCGTGGCCACGTACCTGGCGGGACAACACATCGTGCCGATCTGCCATCCCGATATCGCGGCCCAGATCCACAAGCCTGAAGACCTGTTGCGCCATCCGCTGCTCTATCACCTGGAGCAACCGGACGACTGGCGGATCTGGCTGGATACGCAGGGCGGCGTGCAATCCTTCTCGGTGGATTCCGGTTTCAGCACGGTCGCCGGCATCATCGACGCCGTTGCCGACAACTTCGGCGTTGGCATCGTGCCGCGCTGCCTGCTGGACGCGGACCTGAAGGCGCAGCGCGTGGCCCTGCCCTTCCCGCATCCGGTGCCCTCCCACGGCGGCTACTACTTCTGCATGCTGCGCTCGCGCGGCGGTGACCCGATCCTGGACGCGTTCGCGCAATGGCTGCAGCGCCGCGCCCAGCAGGATCTGAACGACTTCTGAAATCCCGGCCCGGCACCGCTCAAGGTCTCAACGTCAGCCCTTCCGCCAGGCTACGCTCGATCCTGCCCACGCTCAGGGTGCCGACGAACACATAGCCCCTGCCCCGCACGCTCCTGATCGGCAGCGTGACGCCCTGCATTTCAGCCCTGCGCTTCAGGCGGCTGATCACCACGTCGATCGACCGCCCGGTGATGCTGGAGCCGTCGGCGGCCGATATCGTCTCATTGCGCCGCACCTCCATCCCCTCGTGGTGCGCGAACCATTGCAGCAGCGTGCGCTCCGACTTGCGCAGGTCTATGCGCGTGCCATCGGCGGCCGCCAGCATCCAGCCGCCATCGGACAGCACCCAGACGCCCTGCCTGCCGACGTCCTCGTCGGCCCGCGCTCCGGCGCCTGCCTGGGCCATGTCGACACGCCTGGCGTCTGCACCGCCCTTGCGCCGGATCGCCTGCAGGACCGCGGCCAGTTCTTCCGGACCAGCCTGCGCGGACAGGCAATTGTCCGCGCCCGCCATATAGGCGTGGATGCGCCGATCGATGGCGGAGAACTCGCCGACCGCCAGCACGGTCGCATCCGGAAAGCTGCTGCGCACCTGGCGCAGCAGAAGCAGGAAATTCAGTCCCACGGGCAGGATCAGGTGCGTGACCCCGCGCCCCAGGCGCCACTCGCCGGCCAGCGGCGCGGGGCCGACATCCACGTCCTGGAATGGCAGGCCCAGGCTGTTGAGCAGGAAAGCCTGGCGCGTCCTGGCATCCGGCTCCTCGAAGATGACGAATATTTCGGCAGTGGCACGCATCATGGTTGGATTCATCCGATCTCGCACGGCCCGATCCAGGACGGGCCGCGGCTTGCTCAAGACAGCGTCACCACCTGGATCAGGCGAAAACCCTGCGCATACACGCTGGCCAGCTGCAGGCCGTTTTCCGGTTGCAACCTGAGCTTGACCCGCAGGCGGTAGATGTGTGTGTCCACCGTCTTGGAATCGACGCCCAGCTCCCGGCCCCAGATCGCCTTCTCCAGCGTCGCGCGGCTGACCAGGCGGCCGACGTTGCGGAACAGGTACAAGGCCAGATCGAACTCGCGGCTCGACAGCTTGATGGGCTGAGCATCGAGATGGAGCCGGCGCGCGGCCACGTCGATGACATAGGCGCCGACCTTCAGCACGTCCGTCTGCAGCTCCTGGCTTGGATAGACCCGCCGCGCCAGCGCCTGCACGCGCGCCGCGAACACGGCGATACGCAGGGGCTTGAACATGACGTCGTCGGCCCCGGCGTCGTACAGGCCCGCCAACTCGGATTCCGACAGCTCCCCCGTCACGGCCAGGATGGGCGGCATGTTCCTGACCTGCGACCGTATGCGCGCGACCAAGTCCACGCCCTCTCCTGTCGTGGCTTGGCCCAGGTCCAGCACGATGAGGTCTACGCCCCCGGCGCTGGCGCGCTCCGGCCAGGCATCGAACACGCCGACCCGGAAGCCTTGCTGCGCCAACAGGCGCGCCAGTTGGTCCGCCTGCTGATGCTCATGCCCCACGAGCGCCACATACAGGGATGACCCGGCCGTCCGCGCTCCGTCGGCGTCGTCAGGTTTTGGGGAAGGAGCGTCTTCTTCATGAGTGTCGGGCAGGTAGGAAGCCCGTTGTCCGGCGCGCACGCGCGCATCGAGAGGATCCAAAACAGCATGGCGATTCCAATGCATATACCTTCCTGCAAATCCAGGACCACATAGGTCCTTCTTTCATAGAACGCGCGCCGCGCCCATCACGCCGCTTGCCGGCGGAAGATTGCGCCACGGCCTTCGCTGTCCAGCCTTGCAGTGGCTCCAACCGGCCCGAAAACACAAGCCTGTAGCCGTTGCTGGCGCCGCATACCTGTCGAAATACTACTGATCGCAAGCGGTTGAAATTCGAACAATAGTCAAAGCGGAGAGCTTTCCTTTGTGCGTCGCCATAGGCATGCGCGGCGCGCGCGGATCTCTCTTGCAAGCGAGTAGGACCAGGCTGATTCAAGCGCGCGTTGCACGATGGAAGAATGCTTCCGACTCCCAGAGCGCCTACCGCGCAGGCAGACCATGATTGATACCATCCTCGTCGTCGACGAATACGACACGCATCGCGTGGGCCTGGCAAGCGTGCTGCGCAAGGCCACCGGCGCGGACGTCATCGCCGCGCGCAACGGCAGGATCGCGCTGGACGAGATCCGCCAGCAGCGCTGGGACATCGTGGTGCTCGACCTCGACCTGCCCGACATGACGGGCCTGCAATTGATCGACGCATTGACGCGGCACGGCGGCACCGGCGGCATCATCCTGACCAGCGCGCATCCCGCCCGCCTGGTTCAGGCCGCAGCAGCCTATGCCCAATCGCGCGGCATCCGCGTCCTGGCCACGCTGGAAAAACCGCTGAAGTCCAGCCGCGTGCGCGCCGTGGCCGCGACGCTACAAGGCGAGCTGCGCATGCAGCGTGACGCCGCGCTCGCCAGCAAACCGCAAGCAGCCATTTCAAGGCTGTCGCGAGACGACCTGCTGCTGGCGCTGGCCACCTGCCGCATCGAAGGCCACCTGCAGCCGCAGCACCACGTGGAAAGCGGCCGCCTGCGCGGCGCAGAGATACTGGCGCGCTGGCGCAACGACGACGGCACGCTGTTGGAACCGGCCGTCTTCCTGCCGGCATTCGAAGGCGCTGGCCTGATGCGGCCACTGACCGACCATATGATTGAGCAGGCGCTCGTCGCCCAGATCCGGCTGGCCTGGATACGGGACCTGAGCATCAGCATCAACATTCCCACCGGCATTGCCAGCTCCGTCGAATGGGCGCAACAGCTGACTCAGCAGGCCAGGCTGGCCGGCGCCACGCCGAGCCGCCTGGTGATCGAGATCATCGAGGACGGCGACGCCTCGGCCATTCCCGCGCTGACCGGCGCTGTGACCCAGTTGCGCCTGCGCGGCTTCAATTGCGCAATCGATGACTTCGGCACGGGCAGCTCATCGCTGGACCGCCTGCTGTGGGTGCCGTTCAACGAGCTGAAGATCGACCGCCATATGATCAGCCAGGCGCGCCATCATCCGCACGCCCGACGCATCCTGTCCAGCACGATAGGCATGGCGCGCGGGCTGGGCATCGCGGTCGTGGTCGAAGGCATCGAATCCGAAGACGACCTGAAGCTCGTGACCAGCCTGGGCGGACAGATCACGCAGGGCTATCTGCATGGCAAGGCCATGACGCTGGAAGCGTTTGAAATCTATGCCACCACGCAGCGTACCTGGCAGAGCACGCCCGCCTCGCGGGACGGCGACTACGCGTCGGCCAGGCCCGTCTCTATGCCGTAGCGCAACAACTCGATATCGCTCTGCACGCCCAGCTTGTGCATGGCGGTGCCCTTCTGCGTGCTGATGGTCTTCTTGCTGCGGTCCAGGCGCTGCGCGATCTCGTTGACCGTCAGCCCGGCCAGGAACAGGCGGACCACTTCCATCTCGCGCAAGGTCAGCGCGAGCAGGCCCGTCCGGCCGTAGCCCGCGGCCTGCGCCAGCGCCTCGATGCGCGGCGACAGATAGCGCCCGTCGCCGCGCGCGCGCAGGATGGCCGGCAGCAGATGGCTCAGTTCGTCCACCTTGCTGACGATGCATTGCACGCCCTGGCTCAACAGCATGTGCACGACGCCGGCGTTTTCCAGCCGCGTGAGGATGACGATGCGCAGGCCCGGATAGCGCTGCCCGATCACCTCCAGACAGGGAGCCGCGTTGCCGCTCAATCCGCCCAGCATCGCGTACTCGCATACGAGCACGTCATAGGCCGCGGCGTCGAGCGCCTGCTGCATGCCGCCCGCGCTGCGCGGCGCGCAGGTGACATTGATGTTGGGACACTGGACCAACGCATGCCGCACGCCGGCACAGACCGCGGGATGATCATCCGCGACCAGGACTCTTACGCTTTGTGGACTCATGATCCGACACTACGAATAAAACGCCGTCGAGGCGCCCACTTGATACGGCCGCGGAGCACTTGTGCTGGCGCGACCCTCAAGACCTTACATGGACAAGACAATTCATGGAACTTGTCCGACGTGGGGCGCAGTGTAGGAGCGCGAGTATGGTCAAAGATTGAACTTTGACAATTGTTCAATCTTCGATCCGCATGTTCAACAAGACGCGCCGGCCATGCGAACGGAGCGACCGGCGCGCGTCCGCACTCAGACGGACAACGCGCGCCAGGAGTATTGCTCCAGCAGCGGCAGCAGGCAGCGCCGCAACGCGGACGCGGCGGGATCGCGCAAGGCGTCGGCGCGCCCGCCCAGTTCAATGGCATAACCCGGCATGGCCACCGGACACGGCAGCAGCGCCAGGCCCGCCGCCCGCCCCAGGCCGCGCGCGGCATGCTCGGGCAGCGTGGCCAGCGCCGCGCCGCCGCGCAACAGGAAGGCCAGCGCGGAGAAATGCGTGGTCGATGCCTGCACGCGACGCTTCAGGCCCATGCCGTGCAGCACTTCGTCCACCACGCCGATGAAGCCGCCCGACGACACCAGCACGTGTTCACGGCGCACGAATTCCTCGACCGACAGCGTTTTCTGGCCACGCCGCAGGCTGGCGGGATCCAGCAGACAGGCGTAGCCGCCATGGCCCACCAACGCCTTCTGCAGGGCGGCCGCGCTCAGCCCTCCGGACGCGATCACCAGGTCGGCCTCGCGCGCCATCAGCATGTCCGCCGCCATCCGGCTGTGCGCCTGCCTGAAGATCACGCGCAAGCCCGGCGCCTCGACGGCCAGGCGGTCCATGATGTCCCGCCCCAACGCGATCTCGAAATCATCAGACAGCCCCAGCGTGACCGAACGGCCCGCCACGCCCGCGCGGCCCGGCCGCGCCAGCGCCAGGCTCTGGCGGCACTTGTCCAGCGCCTCGCCGATCACGGGCCGCAGTTCGCGCCCCCGCAGGCTCGGGGCCAGCCCGCGTCCGGTGCGGGTGAACAGCGGATCGCCGTAGAGCACGCGCAGCCGTCCCAGCGCCGCGCTGACCGCGGACTGCGTCACGCCCAGCCGCAAGGCGGCGCGCCCCGCGCCGCCTTCGTCGTAGATGGCCTCGAACACCTTGAGCAGATTCAGGTCGGGCAGATTCCAGTCCGTCGGATCCCCCGCCGTCACGCGCGGGGCCGTGGATGCGATATCAATTTTCTTCATATCATTTATCTGCAGACAGGATTGATTGATTTTAGGCAGAGCGGGAGACTGACGGGCACTTCTTCCCTTTTCCAGGAATCGCCATGACCATCAGCACCGTCGCCGCCCTGCAGATCGGCTCCTCCCCAGAAGGCAAGACCCGCACGCTGGAACGCGTGCTCGCCTTCGAAGCCGAGATCATTGCCGCCGGCGCCGCGCTGGTCGTCATGCCCGAGGCGCTGCTGGGCGGCTATCCCAAGGGCGAGATCTTCGGCACCCGGCTGGGCTACCGCCTGCCCGAAGGCCGCGAGGCCTATGCGCGCTACCACGACAACGCCATCGACGTGCCGGGACCGGAAACCGAGGCGCTGGCGGGCCTGTCGCAGCGCACCGGCGCCAGCCTGGTGGTGGGCGTGATCGAACGCGGCGGCAGCACGCTGTATTGCACGGCGCTGTACTTCGACCCGTCAGCCGGCCTGGTTGCCAAGCACCGCAAGCTGATGCCCACGGGCACCGAGCGCCTGATCTGGGGCCAGGGCGATGGTTCCACCCTGCCGGTGGTCGACACGCCGGCCGGCCGCGCCGGCGGCGCCATCTGCTGGGAAAACCACATGCCGCTGCTGCGCGCCGCCATGTATGCGAAAGGCGTGCAGATCTGGTGCGCGCCCACCGTGGACGAGCGCGATATCTGGCAATGCTCGATGCGCCACATCGCCCACGAAGGCCGCTGCTTCGTGATCAGCGCCTGCCAGGTGCAGCCCTCGCCCGCCGAGCTGGGCCAGGACGTGCCGGGCTGGGACAGCCAGCGTCCGCTGATCAACGGCGGCTCGGTCATCATCGGCCCGCTGGGCGACGTGCTGGCCGGCCCGCTGCATGGCCAGACGGGCCTGCTGACCGCCCGCATCGACACCGCCGAGCTGGTCCGCGCGCGCTACGACTTCGATGTGTCCGGGCACTATGCCCGGCCCGACATTTTCAGCCTGACGGTGGACGAACGGGCCAGGCCAGCGGTCCGCTTCCTCTCCTGAGTCGCCTCGCGCGGGCGGCATGACCCTCACGGTAGTGATGGTATAGTCACGCCCTCTGGACGCCTCCTCGCGGGCGCGTCCCGCCGCCGGCGCAGTCAGGCCGGCCGCGCCCGAGTGGTGAAATTGGTAGACACAAGGGACTTAAGACAATTTGAGCCCTCCGGGGGAAACCCCGAAGGTGTAGCCCGTCAAACTCGGCGAAGGCCCTGGACCCGTTCCGCGCTGACACCGAGCCAAGCCCGGCCCGCAAGGGCCGGGAAGGTGTAGAGAGCAGACGGCGGGCGCCTAAGGCCGCAAGGCTATGGCGAAGGCGTGCTCCAGACCACGAACGGCGCGTGACGCGCCGGCGGCGAAAGCCGAAGTGGTACGAAAATCCCTCGGCCGCAAGGCCGTACCGGTTCGATTCCGGTCTCGGGCACCACCTCCCGCCAGCGCGGCGCGCCTGCCGTGATGACGGCTCAAGCTGCCGCCGCCATGGCAGTCCTTCCGCTAGAAGGGCGGCAAGCGCATGAGCATGCTGTCGCATGCCGAGGTCGACAGCGACGCGCTGTAATCGGTCGCATAGATGATTCCCTGGTGGTCAAAGGAAAAGCTGATCGTGCACGAAGCCGTGCCCGCCGGTTCATAGGTGTAGCTCTTTCCCGAGAACGGCATTTTTCCCTTGTCCGTCTTGACCTCTCCCGTCAAGTACGTCGCTTTCTCCTGGTACAGATCGCGGCTGGCCCTCCAGGACCAGACCTCTGTCAACTCTCCATTCTGCCGGGTCACGAGTCCTCGCTCTTGCGGCAGTCCCAGCCGATCGGCGATCCTGCCGATATGCCTGCCATGTGAGTACTTCAACGCCGAATCCACCGGCATCAACCAAACACACCCGCTCAACACGCTCGCCGCCGTCACGCCGATAAGCCACTTCATGTGAGATTTCCTGGTTGTTATTCAGCCTCCCGAAACACGCGGGACAGGCCTTGCAGATATCCCTCGCATCCGGGCCTATGGATTATCTCCAGCGCATTCGCGCGGTCCAACAGAAAGGCGCATGCCGCGCGCACGCTTCGATTTCACTGCATTACGAAGGACCGCTTGCCCGATATGACGCGGTCCGCGTCGGCACGCCGGCATGGCGCCACGCCTTGCCCCGCCCGCACCGCGCGGACCCGACGAAAAAGCACTATTCTTGCGCCTGCCCATCTTCTTATCGCCTTCCAGCCCCGCGTCCGCCGGGCCCAGCCCATCTTGACCGCCAACCCGCTACCCGCCCCCTTCATCGTCCTGGACGCCTGCGTCCTCATGTCCGGCATCGTCCGTCGCCTGGTCCTCCGGCTGGCCGAGGCCGGCGTCTACCAGCCTGTCTGGACCGAGCGCATCGGCGAAGAATGGCGACGCAACGCCTCGCGCATCTGGGAGATCCCGCCAGAGGTCATGGCGGAGCAATGGGCGGACATGAACGCGCGCTTTCCACAGGCCCTGGAGCGCGACGCCCAGGCCTACGAAGCCTCGCTGCGCTACAGCGATCCCAAGGACTTCCACGTGATCGCGGCCGGACTGGCCAGGCGCGCGCGCTGCGGCCTGCAGCAAGTGCCCGTGGTGCAGGTAATGACCTGGAACCTGAAGGACTTCAACCGCTCGGAACTGCGCCGCCAGGGACTGGACGTCTACAACCCCGACCGCATGCTGGCGCAATGGTGGCAGGAAGGCGCAGGGCGCATGCGCGACGCCGTGGCGCAGATACCCGCGGACTACGTGGCCCTGGGCCGCGAACCCGAGGCACTGGCCACGACCCTGCACCGCGAGCGCCTGTACCGCCTGAAATCCCTGGTCGCGCGCGACGCCGCCAGCGCCGAGGCCGCGCAAGGCTGAACGGCGCCGATGCGCCGTACGCCGCAAGAGGCGCCACCGACGCATGTCCTTCGACTAGGACAAAGGGAAACCGGCCTGTGCGTCCGCGCAACGCCCAATCTCCACGAAAGCGCATCAAACGGAAACGATCCGCGGGTTTCCGTTGAATCATTTCAAAAAATAGTGCATCGCTACCCGGCACCGCCGGTTGAATTCCGAACAATCGTCAAGCGATGATTTTCAACGCGTTTCCGCTGCCTAGACTGGCCTGCCGTTTGGCAAATCCTTCAGTCCACGAACTCTCAGGAAACGCAGATGAAACCCCTCTCCCTCACCAAGGCCGCCGTAGTCGTCGCGCTGGCCGCGTCCGCCCAGGCCGCCCTCGCCGCCGACGGCAACGTGAACTTCGTCGGCAAGATCGTCGACACGCCGTGCTCGATCTCGCCCAGCAGCACGAACCTGACCGTGCCGCTGGGCACGGTGTCCAGGTCGGTGTTGAACGGCGCCGTGGGCAACCGTTCGACACCCGCCAAGTTCACGATCGACCTGCTCAATTGCGGCGCCACCGTCACCGGCGCCACGGTATCGTTCTCGGGCACTCCCGACGCCACCAACGCCAACAAGCTGCGCATCGGCGTGGGTGAAGTGGCCGGCACCTTCGCCACCGGCGCTGCCATCGAAATCGCCGACTCGTCCGGCACGCCTATCAACCTGGGTTCGCCATCGGCCAGCTATCCGCTGGCGCAGGGCAACAACTCGCTGCAATTCCAGGCCTCGTACATCTCGGTCCTGAGCTCGGTCACGACCGGCACGGGTAATGCGGTGGCGCAATTCACCGTCGCGTACCAGTAAGCCGCGCTTGAGCCTGGCTCGTCCCGGCGGCCCGCCCCTTTGGCGGACGAGGCCGCCGGCGACGACCCCGCGCGCCGCCCTTCCATGTGTATCCGCCGGCGCTTCGCGGGCGGCCGGGATCCATCGTGCTTCAGAGAACAGCAATGTCCTTCACCACCACCACGCGAGCCGTCGCCCGCGCCCTGGCGGGTGCCAGCCTGTGCGCCGGCATGGCCGCGCCCGCCCATGCCGCCATCCTGCTGGGCGGCACTCGCGTGATCGTCAACGAGAAGGACCGCGAAGCGTCGATCTCGATGAAGAACGAGGGCAAGGCGCCCTATGTGGTGCAAGCCTGGCTGGACGCCGGCGAAGGAAGGAACAAGACCCCCTTCCTGATCACGCCGCCCCTGTCGCGGCTGGATCCGGGCATGGAGAACATTCTGCGCATCATGCGCGTGTCCTCCAATGACCTGCCTGCCGACCGCGAATCGGTCTTCTGGCTCAACGTCAAGGAAATCCCCGAAAAGGCCGAGGGCGAGAACGTGTTGCAGATCGCCGTGCGCACGCGCATCAAGCTGTTCTACCGTCCGGCGGCGCTGCGCGGCGGCGACGCCTCGCTGGCGCGCAACAGCCTGAAGTGGGCGGTGGCGGCCGGCGCCAACGGCCAGGGCGCCGTGTTGAAAGTGATCAACCCCACGCCCTATCACGTGACGTTCACGGGCTTCCGGATCAACAAGGATCAGCAGGACATCCACACGGAAATGCTGGCGCCCATGGCGGAGCAAAGCTATCCGCTGAAGGCGATCAAGACGCCGCAGGCGGTCACTGTGACCTACACCACGATCAACGACTACGGCGGAGAGACCGCCGTGGAAATGGTGAGCGTGCCCGCGGCCAGCGAGCCCGTGCCGCTCAAGCCCGAACCCGTGCCCGCCGGCGCAGGAAAGCCCTGATACATCGAGGGTACGCCGTGACTTCCGCTCCATGCTCCGCGCCGATCCGCAACCATGCCTTGCTGGCGCTCGCCCTGGCGCTGGCGCCGCAGGCCGGCACGGCCGCGCAACCGGCGGCCAGCATCTTCAATGAAGGATTCCTGGGCATCGGAGGAGACCAGCCCAACGCGGACCTGTCCGTGTTCAAGTTCGGCAACCAGGTGCTGCCGGGCACTTACATGGTGGACGTGGTGCGCGACGGCAATGCGCTGGGCCAGGTCCAGCTGCGCTTCGAGGAAGCCCCGGGCAAGCGCGACGCGCAGCCCTGCCTGACCCGGAACATGCTTGAATCCTGGGGCGTGAACGCGGCCGCCATCGGCAGCCTGACGACGCTGCCGCCGGAAAGCTGCGTGGATCTGGCGGCCAGCCTGCCCGACGCCTCGTACACCTATGACGCGGGCCGCCAGCAGCTGTCGCTGAGCATTCCGCAGGCGGCGCTCAAGCGCACGGCGCGCGGCGCGATCGACCCGTCCAAATGGGACAGGGGCATCAATGCCGCCATGCTGGATTACCAATTCAACCTGACGCAGTACGACGGCGCCAGGCCGGGCGCCGGTCCCAGTCCGACCGTCAACGGCCCCTACGGCCCGCAACCGGACAGGACGGCCAGGAACAACGCGGTGTTCGCCGGCCTGCGCGGCGGCTTCAATCTTGGCGACTGGCGCTTCCGCAACTACTCGACCTACAACCGCGACCAGTATGGCCAGGGCCGCTGGCAAGCGGTACAGACCTACGCCCAGCGCGATCTGCGCTCGATCCGTGGCCAGCTGCTGCTGGGCGACGGCAGCACGCCGGGCGACCTGTTCGACAGCGTGCAGTTCCGGGGCGTGCAGATCGCGTCGGACGATTCCATGCTGCCGGACAGCCTGATCGGCTATGCGCCGACCATACGCGGCGTGGCCCAGACCAACGCGCGCGTCACCGTGCGGCAGAACGGCTACATCATCTACAGCACCTATGTGCCGCCCGGCCCTTTCGCGCTGGACGACCTGTATCCCACCTCGGGCGGCGGCGATCTGGATGTGACCGTCACCGAGGCAGACGGCCGCGAAACGCATTTCGTGCAGGCCTACGCCGCCGTGCCCACGCTGCTGCGCGACGGCGCCTGGCGCTATAGCGCCACGGCCGGGCAATATCGCAACGGCTACGTCTACAACCAGGGCGACATCCGCCGACCCTATTTCCTGCAGGCCACGGCGGCGCGCGGCATGCCGATGGATTTCACGCTGTATGGCGGCACGACGCTGGCGCAGAACTACCAGTCGCTGATGGCGGGCGCGGGCAAGAACATGCGCAGCCTGGGCGCGGTGTCGCTGGACCTGACCCAGGCTCGCACGCAGCAGGACCAGGGCGGCATGCTGTCCGGCCAGTCGCTGCGCTTCCTGTACGCCAAATCGCTGGAACAGACCGGCACCAACTTCCGCATGGCCGGCTACCGTTACTCGACCAGCGGATATCGCACCTTCACCGAATCCGTGCAGATGCGCTATGCGCAGGACTACGGCCTGCCCTTCGCCAATCGCCGCAACGAGATCCGCTTCGACGTCTCGCAGCCGCTGGGCAACTGGGGATCCGTGTATGTGTCGGCGCGCCAGCAGAGCTATTGGAACAGCCCGCACAAGGACAAGCTCGTCCAGCTCGGCTATTCCGGCAGCTACGGCCAAGTCAACTACAACCTGTTCTACAACCAGTATTCGAACCTGTACGGCCCGTCCAACCGGCAGGTCATGCTGACGCTGTCGATCCCGCTGGGCAAGACGGGCGCGACGGCCATGTACTCGGCCTCGCACGACAACAACGGCCGCGTGGCCCAGCAGGCCAGTCTGTTCGGCAGCGCGATGAACGACTACCGCCTGACCTACGGCATCACCGCGAACCAGTCGAACCAGGACAGCAGCAGCGGCAGCGCCAACCTCAATTACAAGGGCCGCTATGGCACGGTGACGCTGGGCCGCAGCCAGGGCTCGGGCTACGGTCAGACCAACCTGGGATTGTCCGGCGGCGTCGTCGCCCACGGCGACGGCGTGACCCTGTCCCAGCCGCTGGGAGAGACCATCGCGCTGGTGCGCGCGCCCAAGGCCTCGGGCGTCGGCATCGAGTCCCAGGCCGGCGTCAGCACGGACACGGCGGGCAACGCGGTGATTCCGAACGTCACCCCATACCGCAGCAACCGGCTGGCGCTGATCACCCAGGACCTGGGCGATTCGGTGGACGTGAAATACGCGGCGCGCGACGTGGTGCCCACGCGTGGCGCGGTGGTGCTGGCGCCGTTCGAGACCTCGGTGGGTTATCGCCTGATGCTGACGCTCAAGGACCGGGATGGCCGGGCGCTGCCCTTCGGCTCGCGCATAGAGAACGAGGCGGGCCAGGAAGTCGGCATCGTCGGCCCCGAGGGCCAGGCCTATGTGACCGGCGCGCCTGAAGCCGGCACGCTGAAGGTGATCTGGGGCCAGGGCGCGGCCGCGCAATGCGCGGTCAAGTATGTGCTCCCCCGCGAGGACAAGCCCTCGCCGATCCGCCAGCTCGAGGGACGCTGCTCATGATGCCGCGCTTGCATCCACGCATGCTGGAGGTTTCCCGCCATAAAGAACTGGCAACACGGCTTGGCATCCACCGTGCTATCGAAGCCAAAAACGGAGTTTGCGAATGAAACGGCTTCGAATCCTATTGATGCGCGGCCTGCTGTTGCTGGCGAGCCTGTTCTGCACGGTGCATGCCTGGGCCTCCTGTACTTACTCGCCGCGCATGCAAATTAGCGATAGCGTGCTCAGTCCCGGGCAGGTTCAGGTCGCCCAGAACGCCGCGGTCGGCGCCACGGTGGCGCCCTTCTACGCCGGCATTGCCAACACCGCCGGTCTGGTATGGGTCGGAAGTTGCCGGGCCGATGGCTCCGTGGGGAACTTGAGCATCAGCGGGCAGACCAGCCAGGGATCGGCGGTTGCAGGACTGAGCAACGTCTACAGCACCAATATCCAAGGCATCGGGTATCGAGTCCGCATCATGGGCGGCAACCAGATTACCCTGCCGTCGACAGTGATAATCGCCTACAACGCCGATGTCGCCGTTTATCTCAGTTGGTCGTATGTTCAATTTGAATTGGTGAAAACTTCCTCCATCGTTGGCAACGGCCCGCTGACGGTCGGCGAATACGCCCGAATCCAGGCCGCTGGCAACCCGAGCCAACTGTACTTCCGCATCCTGCTGGCCGGTGGCAGCATCCTGACCCCAACCTGCAGCGTCGACGCCAGTTCGCAGAACCTTACCGTGCCGCTGGGGTCCGTGTACCGCAACGCGTTCCACGGAGTGGGGTCCGTCACGGCGGCCAGGAATTTCTCAATCCGGCTCAACTGCAATGCACTGCCGGCGGGACAGGGAAACACGGTCATGATGACCATGGACGCGACCGCCGATCCATCGGGCCAGCCAGGGACATTGCGCCTGGCCACCGCCGGGCCGGGTCCGATCGCGGGCGGCGTGGGCATACAGGTGCGCAATGCGCTCGGCAACCCGGTCGTGTTCGGGCAGGCCGTTGATGTGGGCCCATCGCAGCCAGCGGGCTACACCGTGCCGTTCACCGCGCGCTACATCCAGACCGGCGGCACGGTGTCGGCCGGCCAGGCCAATGGCCTGGCCACCGTGACCCTGACGTACAAGTGAGGCGCGAACGCCCGAAAAAGTGGCGAATCCGCCATCCATTCCGGCCAATTGAAGTCGAGCCCTTGATGCGATTCCCGTCCATCCCGATGCCCTCGACCCGTATCCTGGCCGCGCTCCTGCTGCTGGCCGCCAGCCTCCTGGCGACGCAGGCGCACGCGCTGTGCTACTGGACGCCCGAAATGGACCGGGGCGCCTTCACGCTGAATGCGACCGCGCCCATCGTCGTCCCCCAGAATGCGGCGGTCGGCAGCACGATAGGCACCGTGACGCTGCCCATATCAAATACCCGGTTCCTGCTCATGCGCTGCAACAGCAGCGGCGGCTCGCTGGTCTCGACATTCGAACTGAGCCGAGGGGCACCAGCGTCCATTTCCAGCCCGGTGGCAACTTACTCCACCAATATCGACGGCATCGGATACCGGATCAACATGCAGGGCCTAGGCTATTTTCCCCGCACCGTGACGAATACCGCGGTCATGCAAAATGGCGCTTATCAGGACTCCCTGACCGTCGGCTTCTTCAGCATTCAACTCACGCTCGTCAAGACAGCCCCGGTGACCGGCAACGGCGCGCTCGCGCCCGGGCTCTATGGCATGGGCTACGCGGGCGGCAATCCCATGCAGCCCTACCTGCGGATCCTGGTCGGCAACATCCAGGTCCTCTCTCCCACCTGCAACATCGCTCCCCAATCGAGCAATCTGCAGGTCGACCTGGGCCAGGTGCGCCGCAGCTGGTTCACCGGCGTGGGCAATACGCAGGGCAGCAAGCCGTTCGACGTCACCGTCAATTGTCGCGTCTCGACCAACAACCAGTTCAATACCGTGTCGCTGACCATGGACGCCACGGCCGACCCGTCCAACGCGCCAGGCGTGCTGAAGCTTGCCGCCAGCGGCTCCACGGACGCCACCGGCATCGGCATCCAGGTGCTGAACGGCACCGGCCAGCCCGTGCAGTTCGGCCAGCCCATGGACCTGGGGCCGACCAAGAACGGCGACTACGTGGCATCCTTCACCGCCCGTTACTACCAGACCAAGCCCGCCGTCACGACCGGCCAGGCCAACGGCATGGCCACGCTCACGCTCAGCTACAAGTAGACGGACCGCCGCTCAGTGATCGTGGTTGCTGGCGGCGAAGCCCGCCGCATTGAGCACCTCGATCACTTCCTGGATGTGATCATGGCCGCGGGTCTGCAACACGAAGTCCACTTCCACGTTGCGCACCGGCAGCGAGGTGAAGGCGCGCTGGTGATGGACTTCGGTGATGTTGGCCTGGGCGTCGGCGATGAGCTTGGTGGCGTGCGCCAGCGCGCCCGGCAGGTCGCGCAGGTCGACGCGGATGCGCGCCAGCCGGCCGGCGCGCACCATGCCGCGCTCGATCAGCTCGCCCAGCATCAACGGATCGATGTTGCCGCCGGTGAGCACCAGGCCGATGCGCTTGCCCTTGTAGCAGTCGCTGCCCTCTTCCTGGGCGCGCAGCAGCGCGGCCAGGCCGGCCGCGCCGGCGCCTTCGACCACGGACTTCTCGATCTCCAGCAGCACCACGATGGCGTGCTCGATATCGCTCTCGCTGACCAGCTCGATGCGGTCGACCAGCCGGCCGGCGACCTCGCGCGTGATATCGCCGGGCGATTTCACGGCGATGCCCTCGGCGATGGTGTACGGTCCCTGCGGCATGGTCACGCCCTTGAGCGCGGCGTACATGGACGGGAAGCGTTCGGTCTGCACGCCCACGATCTCGATGCCGGGCTTGAGCGCCTTGGCCGCGGTGGCGATGCCCGAGATCAGGCCGCCGCCGCCGATAGCCACGACCAGCGTGTCCAACTGCGGCTGGTCTTCCAGCATTTCCAGGCCCACCGTGCCCTGGCCGGCGATGACGGCCTCGTCGTCGTAGGGGTGGATCATGATCAGCCCGCGCTCCTGCGCCAGCTCGTAGCCGCGCGCCTTGGCGTCGTCGAAGGTGTCGCCGGCCAGCACCACCTCGGCGCCGAAGCGGCGGGTGTTGGCGACCTTGACGGTGGGCGTGAAGCGCGGCATCACGATCACGGCCGGCACGCCCATGCGCTGCGCATGGTAGGCCACGCCCTGCGCGTGGTTGCCGGCGGACACGGCGATGACACCCTTGGCGCGGTCGGCCTCGGACAGCGTCAGCATGCGGTTGAGCGCGCCGCGCTCCTTGAAGCTGGCGGTGAACTGCAGGTTCTCGAATTTCAGCCAGATCTCGGCCCCGAAGATGTCGGACAGCGTGCGCGACAGGGTGAACGGGGTCTTGAGCACCTGGCCGCGCAGGTTCTCGCGGGCGGTCTGGATGGAGGCGATGTCAATCACGGTGAACGGTCCTGTGGGTGCCTGCGCGGCGGTTGTCCTGTGGAACGCGAACGGCTGGCGGCATCGGGTGGACTGCGCGCCGCGCCCTACCGCACCGGCAGGAAATTGAACAGCAGCAAGCCCTGCGCGTAGTTGATCCCGATGCGCCTGGAGTTTTCACCCAGCAGGTTGGCGATCAGGTCCAGCCGGCCGATGATGGCGCCGAACTCGCGCTCGAAGCTGAGGTTCGTGGCATTCTGCGACATCTCGTTGGCCAGCAGCAGCGGCTCGCCCTGGCTGTTATGGCGCGACGCCAGCAGCCAGGCGGCGGCCTCGACGTTCCGAGCGGCATTGTAGACCCGCTGGCCGTCCAGCGCGTCGGACACATACAGCCGGGTCTTGCCGTTGTGGGCGGCGATGATGGTGTCGGCCAGGCCGTAGATGAAGGCGGCGACGCGGTCGCCCGAGTAGTTGGGGTCCAGCGAGACGGCCAGGATCTGGATGTCGCGCAGGCCGGACAGGCCGGGCGGCGGGCGGCGCTCTTCGATGGCGCGCTTGACCCGCGCCACGGCGGCCGGCTGGTCGGCGGCGTCGGTCTTGCGCCATTCGCGGGGATTGCGGCGGTAGAGCTTGTCGAGCAGGACGTAGAGGCTGGCGAGGTTGTCGCGGACCTCGAGCGTGACGGTGCGGTTGAAATCAGTCTGTCCGAACTGGTCCGCCGACATGCTCTCGCTGCGGGGGCCCTTGCCGTCCGGCGGCGGAGTGCCGGCGCAGCCGGCCAATAGCGCGGAAAACACCACCGACCACATCACCGCGATGCCCGCGGGTATCAGCCGTCCCGTCATGCCCTGACCATCCGTTTCCCCCCGACTCCGCTGCCGGGCGCCTGGCGCAATGCGCGGCACCCTGTCCTGTGCGCTGAACTTTACCGTAAGGAATGCGAGGATGGGAGCCGTAGAGACCCCGAAGAAGCAAGAAGATGAATCAGCAGCCGGCCACGCGGCAGGCCCGTCCGCGCCTGTACGCACGCGCGAGCGGGTGGCGGGCGAAAAAAAACGGCGCCTTGCGGCGCCGTTTTCCCGTCGAAACGCAAGCCTTATTCGGGCTGCGCCTCGGCTTGCGGAGCGGCTTCGGCAGCGGCCTGCTGCTGCTCGATGCCACCGATGGCCTTGATGGACAGGCGCAGGCGGCCCTTGTCGTCGGCCTCGATGACCTTGACGCGGACTTGCTGGCCGACCTTCAGCACATCGTTGATGTTGGCGATGCGGTAGTTGGCGATCTCCGAGATGTGCAGCAGGCCGTCGCGGCCCGGCAGCACCTGGACGATGGCGCCGAAGTCCAGCAGGCGCAGCACGGCGCCTTCGTAGACCTGGCCCACTTCCACGTCGGCGGTCAGCTCGACGATGCGGCGCTGGGCTTCCTTGGCCTGCGCTTCGTCGACGCTGGCGATCACGATCGTGCCGTCGTCGGAGATGTCGATCTGCGTGCCGGTCTCTTCGGTCAGCGCGCGGATGGTGGCGCCGCCCTTGCCGATCACGTCGCGGATCTTCTCGGGGTTGATCTTGATGGTCAGCATGCGCGGGGCGAAAGCCGACAGCTCGCCGCGCGAACCGTCCAGCGCTTCCTTCATCTTGCCCAGGATGTGCAGACGGCCTTCGCGGGCCTGGGCCAGCGCCACCTGCATGATTTCCTTGGTGATGCCCTGGATCTTGATGTCCATCTGCAGGGCCGTGACGCCGTTCTCGGTGCCCGCGACCTTGAAGTCCATGTCGCCCAGGTGATCTTCATCGCCCAGGATGTCGGTCAGCACGGCGAACTTGCCGCCGTCCAGGATCAGGCCCATCGCCACGCCGGCGACGTGGTCCTTGACCGGCACGCCGGCGTCCATCATGGCCAGCGAGCCGCCGCAGACCGAAGCCATCGACGAGGAGCCGTTGGACTCGGTGATTTCCGAGACGATGCGGATGGTGTACTGGAAGTCTTCCGGGGCCGGCAGCAGCGGGATCAGCGAGCGCTTGGCCAGGCGGCCGTGACCGATTTCGCGGCGCTTGGGCACACCGATGCGACCCGTTTCGCCGGTGGCGAACGGAGGCATGTTGTAGTGCATCATGAAGCGGTCGCGGTACTCGCCCATGAGCGCGTCGATGATCTGCTCGTCCTGCTTGGTGCCCAGCGTGGCCACGACCAGCGCCTGGGTTTCACCGCGGGTGAACAGGGCGCTGCCGTGAGCGCGCGGCAGCACGCCCAGGCGCACGCTGATCGGGCGCACGGTGCGGGTGTCGCGGCCGTCGATGCGCGGCTCGCCGTTCAGGATCTGGCCGCGCACGATGGCGGATTCCAGCGAGAACAAGATGTTGTCGACGGTGACGGCGTCAGGCGCCGGCTCGCCCTTCTCGGCGGCGGCGGCGTTCAGCGTGGCCGACACGTTGGCGTAGACTTCGCGCAGCTGCGTCGTGCGGGCCTGCTTTTCGCGGACCTGGTAAGCGGCGTTCAGGCCGGTCTGGGCGGCGGCGGTGACGGCGGCGATCAGGGCCTCGTCCTTGGCCGGAGCCTGCCAGTCCCACTCGGGCTTGCCAGCGTCCTTGACCAGGTCATGGATGGCGTTGATGACGGCCTGCATCTGCTGGTGGCCGTAGACCACGCCGCCGAGCATGATTTCTTCGGACAGCTGGTCGGCTTCCGATTCCACCATCAGCACGGCGTTCTCGGTGCCGGCGACCACCAGGTCCAGCTTGGAGGACTTCAGCTGCGAGGCGGTCGGGTTGATGGCGTACTGGCCATCGATGTAGCCCACGCGCGCGGCGCCGATCGGGCCGTTGAACGGGATGCCCGAGATGGCCAGCGCGGCCGAGGCGCCGATCATGGCGGCGATGTCGGGGTCGATTTCAGGGTTGACCGACAGCGTGTGGATGACCACCTGGACTTCGTTGTAGAAGTCTTCGGGGAACAGCGGACGCAGGGGACGGTCGATCAGGCGGGAGGTCAGCGTTTCCTTTTCGGACGGCTTGCCTTCGCGCTTGAAGAAGCCGCCGGGGATGCGGCCGGCAGCGTAGGTTTTCTCGATGTAGTCGACGGTCAGCGGGAAGAAGGTCTGACCCGGCTTGGCCTTCTTGGAGGCCACGACGGTCGCCAGGACCACGGTGTCCTCGATCGACACCACGACGGCGCCGGAGGCCTGGCGAGCGATCTCGCCGGTTTCCAGGACGACCGTGTGCTGGCCGTACTGGAACGATTTAGTCACTTTGTTGAACATGACGGTTATTCCTTACAAATGAAAAACCGTGGCCGCCGCGACAAGAGTCGCACCGGCCACGGTTGCGTCATGGGGAGCCAGCCCCGTCGATCACTTGCGCAGACCGAGTTTTTCGATCAGAGCGCGGTACGAATCGGGATTGCGGCCCTTGAGGTAGTCGAGCAGCTTGCGGCGGCGGCTGACCATACGCAGCAGACCGCGGCGCGAGTGATGGTCCTTCATGTGTTCCTTGAAGTGACCAGTCAGTTCGTTGATACGGGCGGTGAGCAGAGCCACCTGAACTTCGGGGGAACCGGTGTCGCCTTGAGCGCGTTGGAATTGCGCAACGATATCGGCTTTCTTGATGTCAGCAACAGACATTTATGACCTCTTCGGACATGCGACAGGGCCGAGGCGCCCTGACGTGGTTGGGAAAAAAAATCGCGGACCGGATTGGCGTAATCGCTTTCTCACTGCTGCCTGCAGGGGCTGGTGGAACCTGGCTCTTGGCCTGGCCCGCCGCCGCTGCCGCCGGCGCGATTCGGCATCATGCGAAACGGATGCCTGGATAAAGCCCGACGATTATAGCTGATTCGATAGAATTGCCCTACTGGCGCCCCAGGGGCGTCCTTCCGCCTTCGAGGGGAGCAAAATATGACATTTCATTACAAAGCCGCCCGCATCGCCCTGGCGGCAGGCGCCTTGCTGGCCCTGTCGGCCTGCGCCAACCTGGCCCAGGTCGCGCCCGGCACGCCGCTGGCCGACGTGCAGGCCCGGTTCGGCCGGCCCAACTTCGAATGCCCGCAGGCCAACGGCGGCCGGCGCGTCATCTGGACCCAGCAGCCCATGGGCCAATACGCCTGGGGCGCCAACGTCGGCGCCGACGGCAAGGTGGATCGGGTGCTGCCGCTGCTGACCGACCCGCACTTCAAGGTGCTGGAGACCGGAACCTGGAGCCCCGACCGGGTGCGCTGCGAATTCGGCCCGCCGGCCCGGATCGACGAAGCGGGGCTGGGCGAGAAGCGCGAAGTGGTCTGGTCCTATCGCTACAAGGAAAACAGCGTCTGGAATTCGCTGATGTACGTGTACATGGGCCGCGACGGTTCGGGCGTGACGCATTTCCATCCCGGGCCGGATCCGATGTACGACGAGGACAGGTTCATGTGGCGCTGAATGCCTCGGCCATGAAAGATACCCCCACGCCGCGCGCACTATGCGCGCTTGCTGCCCGCCGAGGGGGCGCTTTTCATCTTGGAGCGACCCGGCAATGAAAAAACCGCCTCTCGGCGGTTTTTTTTCGCATGAACCACGACTGACATGGACAAGATCGTCACCGCGCCGCCCACGCGGGCAACGCGCTTGCGCTATGGTTCCAGCGACCAAGCAAACAACACGCCCGGCCTGGCGCATGCCCTGAGCAGGCATCCGAAAAAGAAATCCCCGGCTCAAGGCCGGGGTGAGATCAGGTCTTACATGATGGGTCGTAGGCTTTGCGCCCATTGGAAGCCATCACCAACCTTGCCGCGATTCTAGGAATCAGGCGCGACGCAGTCAACCGTAGAAACCGCAGCCGCCCCCCCAAAAAAACACTCCGGAGCCACGCCGTCATGCCGTATACCCTGCAATACCGCCCGGTCCTGATCGACACCCTGATCAGCAACGCGCGCATCGCAAGTTATCAGACGGTTTTCAGTCCCGCCAACGACATGGAACTGATGGGCGCCTATCTATGGAACGCGCACGCCTGCGGGGCGCTGTATCCGTTGATGGGCGCCGTGGAAATCACCCTGCGCAACGCGATTGATCAGACCCTGAGCGCCAGCATGGGGACATTCTGGTGGGCCGGGAATCGCTTGCGGCACCGGTCTTACGCAACCGGCGCAATCACCCCTTATGAGGTCCAGGCAGCGCACGACAGCTTCATCAAGGCGACGCGCAAGCACATAAGCGAAATGCGCAGCCGGCATCGCCTGCGCGGCCATCTCAAGCCCAGCCACGCCGGCGTGATCGGCAAGACAGAGTTCTCGACCTGGGTATTCCTGCTGGATGCCGAGTTCATGGGCCGCGGGCTGATCTGGCCCAGGCACCTGTCCACGGTATTGCGTGGCACCTGGCCGGTCCCGCAGGCGGCTGCCGTTCTCGGACAAGCTCGTGACCTGGCCAAGACGCTGCGCGACTTCCGCAACCGGCTGTTCCACCACGAGCCGGCCTGGAAGCGGTATGGCGTCCTGACAGAAGCGGATGCCGTACGCCACTTGCAGGAGAAGATCACCACGGCGGAACGCCTGCTGGCCTTGATACATCCCGAGAACCTGCGCTTGCTGCAAGTGAACGGGCTGCTGCAAAGCGCCAGGCGCGCCTGCTCAACGGAAGAAATCAGACGCTTTCAACACCGCACCCGCGTGCACCGGATTCGTACGCTGGGACAGCTGGCGACCCTGGCCGCTCGTTCCAATACCGAAAACCGGGCGTTGGAGGCCAGGATACGCCGCGGACGCCCTCAGCGCTTCGTCGTGCTGCCAAGATAGGCGGCGGCGTCGCAGGAAAGGAACGCCGCCTGCGGCAACCTCAGTTCCCCTGCCCGCGCCGTTCCTGCTGCAAGCGACGCGCGCGGTTCCAGCGCAGCGCCCAGATGATCCAGCCCGACAGGCCGTACAGCACGAACAGGCCGAACAGCACCACCGGAGGATCGCTGGAGACGAATACGAACACGGCCACCACCAGCAGGATGCCCCAGAACGGCACGCTGCGGCCCAGGGCGAAGCTCTTGCCGCTGAAGAACGGCGCGTTCGACACCATCGAGATGCCGGCGTACATGGTCACCGTGAACGCGACCCAGGCCATCACGCTGTCATGGATGGGCAGCTTGTTGTCCACGGCCAGCCAGACGAAGCCGGCCACCAGCGCGGCGGCGGCGGGGCTGGGCAGGCCCTGGAAGTAGCGCTTGTCGACCACGGCGATATTGGTGTTGAAGCGCGCCAGCCGCAGCGCGGCCCCCGCCACGTAGACGAACGCGGCCAGCCAGCCCCAGCGGCCCAGGTCGTTCAGGATCCATTCGTACATGACCAGCGCCGGCGCCACGCCGAACGAGGTCATGTCGGACAGCGAGTCGTATTGCTCGCCGAAGGCGGACTGGGTATTGGTCAGGCGCGCCACGCGACCGTCCATCCCGTCCAGCACCATGGCCACGAAAATGGCGATGGCGGCGACCTCGAAGCGGTTGTTCATGGCCTGCACCACGGCGTAGAACCCCGCGAACAGGGCCGCGGTGGTGAACGCGTTGGGCAGCAGGTAGATGCTGCGATGGCGGTTCTCGGAATCGCGCATGGAGAAATTGGGCATGGTCT
The DNA here is from genome assembly GCF_018195695.1 of Achromobacter sp. Marseille-Q0513. Lineage (NCBI taxonomy): Bacteria > Pseudomonadati > Pseudomonadota > Betaproteobacteria > Burkholderiales > Alcaligenaceae > Achromobacter > Achromobacter sp. Marseille-Q0513. Next base: position 33,901 of record NZ_JAGTJY010000031.1, read on the forward strand.
GGAAAACTTGCGGCGGACAGATCGAAAGGTTAACCCATCTGGCCCCGCTTGCGGGCCGGACGGCCTTACGCGCCGGCGCGGCGTGGGGCGCGTTTCGCCCGAAAGGAAAAAGAAAAGCGGCATGCCCTCGCAGGCATGCCGCCGTGACGCTGCGTGGGGCGCCGGGCAGGCCCGGCGCCCTGGCGGGCATCAGTTCTTGGACTTGTCCACCAGCTTGTTGGCGGCGATCCAGGGCATCATGGCGCGCAGCTTGCCACCCACCTGCTCGATCTGCGATTCCGCGTTGATGCGGCGGCGCGAGGTCAGCGTCGGGGCGCCGGCGGCGTTTTCCAGGATGAAGCGCTTGGCGTACTCGCCGTTCTGGATGTCCGTCAGGCACTGGCGCATGGCGGCGCGGGTGTCGTCCGTGACGATCTTCGGACCGGTCTCGTATTCGCCGAATTCGGCGTTGTTCGAGATCGAGTAGTTCATGTTGGCGATGCCGCCTTCATAGATCAGGTCGACGATCAGCTTCAGCTCGTGCAGGCACTCGAAGTAGGCCATTTCGGGCGCGTAGCCGGCGTCCACCAGCGTGTCGAAGCCGGCCTTGATCAGTTCGACGGTACCGCCGCACAGCACGGCCTGTTCGCCGAACAGGTCGGTTTCGGTTTCTTCGCGGAAGTTGGTCTCGATGATGCCGGCACGGCCGCCGCCGTTGGCGCTGGCGTAGGACAGGGCCACGTCGCGCGCGGCGCCGGACTTGTCCTGGTACACAGCCACCAGGTGCGGCACGCCGCCGCCCTGCTTGTAGGTGTTGCGCACGGTGTGGCCCGGGGCCTTCGGCGCGATCATGATGACGTCGATGTCTTCACGCGGCACGACCTGGCCGTAGTGCACGTTGAAGCCGTGGGCGAAGGCCAGCGCGGCGCCGGCCTTGATGTTGGCGTGCACTTCCTTGTTGTAGACCGAGGCGATGTTCTCGTCGGGCAGCAGCATCATGACGATGTCGGCGGACTTGACGGCGTCGGCGACTTCCTTGACGTCCAGGCCGGCGCTGGCGGCCTTGTTCCACGAGGCGCCGCCCTTGCGCAGGCCGACGACGACCTTCACGCCCGAGTCATGCAGGTTCTGCGCGTGCGCGTGGCCTTGCGAGCCATAGCCGATGATGGCGACGGTCTTGCCCTTGACGAGGGAGAGATCGCAGTCTTTGTCGTAGAAAACTTTCATGTTGTGCTCCAGATTCCAGTATGTGGATATTCGATTGATTCAGTTGCAGGGTGCGGCCGGGAAATCCCGGCCTCAGATCTTCAAGATCCGTTCGCCGCGGCCGATGCCGGACACGCCGGTGCGCACGGTTTCCAGGATGGCGCTGCGGTCCAGGGCCTCGAGGAAGGCCTGCACCTTTTCCTGCACCCCGGTGAGTTCGATGGTGTAGGACTTGTCGGTCACGTCGATGATGCGGCCGCGGAAGATGTCGGCCATGCGCTTCATTTCCTCGCGTTCCTTGCCCACCGCGCGCACCTTGACCAGCATCAGCTCACGCTCGATGTGCGAGCCTTCGGTCAGGTCGACCACCTTCACCACGTCCACCAGGCGGTTCAGGTGCTTGGTGATCTGCTCGATGATTTCATCCGAGCCGGTGGTGACGATGGTCATGCGCGACAGCGTGGCGTCCTCGGTCGGCGCGACGGTCAGCGTCTCGATGTTGTAGCCCCGCGCGGAGAACAGCCCCACCACGCGCGACAGCGCGCCGGGTTCGTTCTCGAGGAGGACGGAAATCACATGCTTCATGGTGGCCTCCTTACAGGTCTTCAGAGCCGAGCAGCATTTCGGTCAACCCGCGGCCGGCCTTCACCATGGGCCACACGTTCTCGGTGCGGTCGGTGATGAAGTCCAGGAAGACCAGGCGGTCCTTGTGCTTCTTGAACGCTTCGCGCAGCGCCGGCTCGACGTCGGCCGGGCGCTCGATGCGCAGGCCCACGTGGCCGTAGGCCTCGGCCACCTTGACGAAGTCGGGCAGCGAATCCATGTACGACTCGGAGTAGCGCGAGCCGTAGTCGATCTGCTGCCACTGCCGGACCATGCCCAGGAAGCGGTTGTTCAGGCAGACGATCTTGGGCGTCAGGCGGTACTGCGCGCAGGTCGACAGTTCCTGGATGTTCATCTGGATCGAGGCTTCGCCGGTGATGACGGCGATCTCCTGGCCCGGATTGGCCATCTGCACGCCCATGGCGTACGGCAGGCCGACGCCCATGGTGCCCAGGCCGCCGGAGTTGATCCAGCGGCGCGGCTTGTCGAACTTGTAGTACTGCGCGGCCCACATCTGGTGCTGGCCCACGTCGGAGGTGACGAAGGCGTCGCCGCCGGTCACTTCCCAGAGCTTTTCCACCACGTACTGCGGCTTGATGACTTCGTCCGAGCCCGCGTACTTCAGGCATTCCTTGCCGCGCCAGGTCTCGACCTGCTCCCACCACTTCGTGATGGAGGCCGGCTTGTGCTCGGCGGCGGCCGCCTCGTACTGGGCGCTCAGGTCGGCCAGCACGTCCTTGACGTTGCCGACGATGGGCACGTCCACGCGCACGCGCTTGGAGATCGACGAGGGATCGATGTCGATATGGATGATCTTGCGGGCGTTCTGGGCGAAGTGCTTGGGATTGCCGATCACGCGGTCGTCGAAGCGCGCGCCGATGGCCAGCAGCACGTCGCAGTGCTGCATCGCCATGTTGGCTTCATACGTGCCGTGCATGCCGGGCATGCCCACGAACTGGCCGCTGCTGGCGGGATAGCCGCCCAGGCCCATCAGCGTGCTGGTGCAGGGCGCGCCCAGCTGCGTCACGAGCTTTGTCAGCTCGGGCGCGGCATTGGACAGGATCACGCCGCCGCCGGTGTAGATCATCGGGCGTTCGGCGGCCAGCAGCATCTGCACGGCCTTCTTGATCTGCCCCTGGTGCCCCTTGTTGACGGGCGCGTAGGAGCGCATCGTGATCTCGCCCTTGGGCGGCGCGTACTTGCACTGCGCGACGGTGACGTCCTTGGGGATGTCGACCAGCACCGGGCCGGGACGGCCGGTGCGCGCGATGTAGAACGCGCGGCGCATGGTCTCGGCCAGGTCCTTGACGTCGCGCACCAGGAAGTTGTGCTTGACGCAGGGACGCGTGATGCCGACGGTGTCGCATTCCTGGAAGGCGTCCTCGCCGATCGCCGCCGTGGGAACCTGACCGCTGATGATGACCATCGGGATCGAGTCCATGTAGGCAGTGGCGATGCCGGTGACCGCGTTGGTCACGCCGGGGCCGCTGGTCACGATGCAGACGCCGACCTTCTGCGACGAGCGCGAATACGCGTCGGCGGCATGCACGGCGGCCTGCTCATGGCGGACCAGGATATGCTGGAATTTGTCTTGCTTGAAAATCGCGTCGTAGATGTAAAGCACCGCGCCGCCGGGGTAGCCGAAAACGTGTTCCACGCCTTCTTCGGCCAGGCAGCGCACGACGATATCGGCGCCATTCAGTTCCATGTTGTCATTCCTTTCAAAACCGGCCCTGCTAACCCTGACTGCTGCCCGCCCGGATACGGCGGCAACTGAACCCATACCGGCTGCGACAACATGATCCGGCGCTTTGCGGCTCACGGAGCCACGCCACCCGGACACCTTGCCGACCCGGCATACGTTCGACAGAACGCAGTGCGAACGCCCCTTGGGGACGCTGGAGGTCGAAATGGAAGCCTTGGCAACACACGCTTGTGGCGCGGCCAACGGCAGGTGTAACTGCTGCGGAAGATCCTGGAAGGTGGTCCAGAAAATTCGCCTCAACGCGCCGGCTTCGGATAGGCAGGCCAGCGCAAGGCAACGACTCTACCGCATTGCGTCATCCGTAGCAAATCATGCGTGGCGCGGTGTTGCGCCCAGGTATCGCGGAAGATCCGGCCCCGGATTTTGCGGCGCGGGCGGGCCGCTGCCGCAGGTCCACATGCTGGTCCTTTGAGGTCCATATTGTGGTCCCGCATCATTTCGGAATCCGGCTCGGACCTGTCCTGCCTCGCCCCCCGAACCCGGACCAGGACCCGCGTCCGAACCGACGCCAAAGCGCCGCCCGAGCGCCGCCAAAGCGCCCCCGTGGCAACAATCTGGCGCAGTAATCCGGCCCCGAAAAGCCCGCCGCTCTCTATACTTGTCGCATCAATCAGCCCGCACGCCGCTCGCCCATGGATTTGCGCATTGCCAGCATTCGCCGCTTCCTCTACAGCCACTACTTTTTCGGAGGGGTGCGCCAGGCGATAGGCATGCTGCTGCCCGTGCTGGTGGTGGGCGGACTGTTCGGCCACTACGCCACGGGCCTGGTCGCCACCTTCGGCGCGCAGTGCCTGGCCATCATCGACCAGCCCGGCGGCCCGCAGCGCCACCGCACCAACGAAATGCTGGGCGGCGCGCTACTGGGCACGCTGACCGTGATCATCACCGGCCTGGCATCCACGCATCCGGTCCTGATCTGGCTGGCGGTCATCGCCCAGTGCTTCGTCTTTTCCATGTTCACGGTCTTCGGCAAGCGCGGCGGCCTGATCGGCTTCGCCGCCCTGCTGCTCATGACGCTGACCATGCATTCGCCGCTGGAGCCCGACCAGGTCCTGGCCCATGCCGCCGCGACGCTGGGCGGCGCGCTGTTCTACGTGGCGTTCAGCCTGGGCTTCTCGCGCCTGTTCTGGCTGCGCGAGGAGCAGCAGGCCATGTCGGTGGCGCTGTTCGCCACCGCCGACTACGTGGCCGCGCGCGCGGCCTTCTATGACGCGACCGCCGACCTGGACGACGCCTACCGCGCGCTGATCCAGAGCCAGTCCGTCATGACGGAAAAGCACCAGGCGGCGCGCGACATGGTGCTGCGCGCCCTGCCGCGCGGCAAGGGCCTGGGCGACCGCCAGCGCGTGATGATCTGGAACATGTTCGTGGACATGCTGCAGCTGCTGGACACGCTGGTGGCCACGCACACCGACTACGCCGCGCTGCGGCGCGCGCTGGCCGGCAACGACAGCCTGATCTTCATGCGCGACGCGCTGGTGAAGATGTCGCTGGAACTGAACCGCATCGCGCTGGACGTGTCGCGCGGGCGCAAGGTGCAGTACCGCAGCAGCGCCAAGGCCGAGCTGCGCGCCATCGAGTACGAAATCGAGCAACTCAAGCAACAGGGCTTCGGCGAACGCGAGCCCGAAATGCTGGCGCTGATCATCCAGGTGCTGCGCCGCCTGCGCAATTCCACCCGCATCGTCGACCGGCTGGCCGACCACACCGCCGCCTCGCCCGATGCCAAGCCCACCGACGTGCTGCGCATCAGCAAGTCGCTCACGCGCTTCATCTCGCGCCAGGAATTCCGCTTCGGCCTTCTGACCAGCAACCTGCGCCTGGATTCGCCGCACTTCCGCTACGCGCTGCGCGTGACGGCGGCGGCGGCGCTGGCGATGACGCTGGCCAGCCGCTGGCTGTCGCCGGCCTTCTCGGCGCACAACTACTGGATCATGCTGACCATCGTGATCATCATGAAGCCCGGCTTCGCGCTGACCCGACAGCGCAATGGCTGGCGCCTGACCGGCACCGTCATCGGCTGCGTCTGCGCCCTGCTGCTGTTCGACCTGACCGACAGCCCCGAGATCCTGTTCGCCGTGCTGCTGGCCGCCTGCATCATGGGCAACAGCCTGGTACAGCTGAACTACATGGCCAGCGCCATCTTCAACACGCTGTTCGTGGTGCTGGTGTTCCACTTCGTCTCGCCCGGCACGGTGTCCATGTCGGTGATCGGCGAACGCGCCATCGACACGCTGATCGGCTGCGCGCTGGCGCTGGTGTGCAGCTACATCCTGCCCTGGTGGGAGGCCCGCTACCTCAAGCCGCTGGCGGCGGCGGCCACGCGCGCCAACCGCGAGTACCTGCTGGCGGGCATGCGATACGCCGACGCGATGCAGGCGCCGGCCGATCCCGCGCCAGACGCGGCCAGGGACGGCCAGGCCCCGGCCATCGCCGACGCCGACCTCGCCTGGCGGCTGGCGCGCAAGAACGTGCACATCGCCTTCAGCAATTTCGCCGAGGCGTTCTACCGCATGATGAGCGAACCCAAGTCGCATCAGGTCAACGTGCCCGAGCTGAACAACCTGCTGATCCAGAACCATGTGCTGGCCTCGCAGATCACCGCCACCATTCCGATCCTGGCGGCGCTGCCGCAGACGCCCGCGCCGGTGCGCGAGGCGCTGGACGGCATGACCCGGTTGCTGGACGAAAGCCGGATGCAGGGGCCCGCGCCGGTCCTGCCGACCCAGTTCGACACCGACGGCGAGCAGGCGGCGCTCGTCTACCCGCTCAAGCAGATGATCAAGGCCACCCACATGATCCGCCAGGAACTGCTGGCGCTGGACGAGCCGGCGCACGCGCCGATATCGCGACGCCACAAGAAAATGGCCGCCCTGAGGGCGGCCATTTTCATTGCAGCAAGCCAGAAGCTCAGAGCTTGCGCCGGAACACCAGCTTGTCGCCAGACGAGGCCGACGCGTCGTAGGCATAGCCTTCAAGATCGAAGCCCTGCAGCCCGTCGGGCTTGGCGACCTTGTGCTGGATGGCATAGCGCGCCATCAGGCCGCGCGCCCGCTTGGCGTGGAAGCTGATGATCTTCCAGGCGCCATTCTTCCAGTCCTGGAACACGCACTGCACCACCCGCGCCTTGAGCGCCTTCAGGTCCACGGACTTGAAGTACTCCTCGGACGCCAGGTTGACGATGACGGGCGACTTCTGGCCTTCCTGGCGTTCGTTCAGGTACTGCGCGATCGAACTGCCCCAGTAGTCGTACAGCGTCTTGCCCTTGGGCGTTTCCAGGCGCGTGCCCATTTCCAGGCGGTAGGGCTGCATCAGATCCAGCGGACGCAGCACGCCGTACAGGCCACTGAGGATGGCCACGTGTTCCTGCGCCCAGTCCAGCTGCTTGGCCGACAGCGAGGACGCGTCCAGCCCTTCGTACACATCGCCATTGAAGGCCAGCACCGCCTGGCGCGAGTTGGCCTGGGTGAAGCTGCGCTTCCAGCTGGCGTAGCGCTGCACGTTGAGCTCGGACAATGCCGCGCTCAGGCTCATCAGCGCGGAGATGTCGTCGGCCGACTTGGTCTTGAGCACCTTGATCAGGCCGGCGGCCTGGTCGACGAACAGGGGCTGGGTATGCGTCTCGACGTGCAGCGGCGAGTCGTAGTCCAGTTTCTTGGCGGGGGAAAGCAAAAACAGCATGAGAGGGGTTCCTACCTGATGTCAGCGCGCGGTCCAGCCGCCGTCGACGGAAATGGTGGTGCCGGTGATCTGCGCGGCGGCGTCGGAAGCCAGGAAGACAGCGGTGCCTCCCAGCTGTTCCGGCGTGACGAATTGCAGCGAGGGCTGCTTTTCGCTGAGCAGCTCGCGGGCGGCGGCTTCCTGGTCCACACCGTTCTTCTCGGCCAGCGCGGTGATCTGCTTCTCGACCAGCGGGGTGCGTACCCAGCCCGGGCAGATGGCGTTGGCCGTGATGCCCTGGCCGGCGGTTTCCAGCGCGGTGACCTTGGTGAAGCCGACCACGCCGTGCTTGGCGGCGACATAGGCGGACTTGTAGGCCGAGGCCACCAGCCCGTGGGCCGAGGCGATGTTGATGATGCGGCCGAAGCCCTGCTTCTTCATGTGCGGCAGCGCGGCGGCGGTGCCGTGGAACACGGCCGACAGGTTCAGCGCGATGATGGCGTCCCACTTCTCGACCGGGAAGTCCTCGATCGGCGCGGTGTGCTGGATGCCGGCGTTGTTGACCAGGATGTCGATGCGGCCGAGCTGGCGCACGGCGTTGTCGACCAGGCCGCGCACGGCCTCGCCCTTGGACAGGTCGGCGCCGTCGTACACGACGCGCACGCCATGCTGGCTGGCCAGCCCGGCGCGGATCTTCTCGATCTCGGCGGCGTCGCCGAAACCGTTCAGGACGATATCGGCGCCCTGCTGGGCGAGCGCGCTGGCGATGCCGAGGCCGATGCCGCTGGTGGAACCGGTGACGACTGCGACTTTTCCTTTGAGCATGGGAATTCTCCTGTGATCTGGCGCGAGAGGCGGACGGTGAAGCGAGGCGTCAAGTGTAGCGCCAGGCCGCCCCCGCGATCCGGCCGCCGCGGATGCCGCTTGCGTTGACAGGATATCCATCACTCGTTAACTTTTCCACGCAGCCTGTCATTCCGTTTGCGTAGGTAGGAACCGAGACCGCATCCGCCGCCGCCTCGGCGGCTTGCCCCTTTCAACGACGGGCAGGTGCGGCCATGCCTGAAGCTGGACCCGATCAAGGATGCCCCCGAGCCATGAGAGATATCATTCTCAATGCCCTGCTGCTTGGATTGTTGGTGGCATTGGCCTATGCAGGCTACGACCTGTACCGGATATGGCGGCACAAGAAGACGCACCCTGGCGTCCCGTACGTGCACAACATGAAGGCCTATAAGGCCCTGAACATCTACCTGATCATTTGCGGCGTCACCGCTCTGTACTTCAGGCTCAGCTGAGCCGCCAGCCCGCGTGACCGGGCAGGCGGCCTTGGCGGCAAGTCATGGCACTGGCGCCGTGAGGGCCGTTTGCCCCCACTTGCCCCCAAGGAATCGCAAGGGGCTACACAAACCAAAAAATCTATGTATAATTGCGGGCTTCGCTGCTCCGACAACGTAGATCCTTCCGACCAGGGATCTAATCGCGGAAAGCCTGGGGTTTCAAACCCCCTTATCAAACCCGAAGCTTGGGTAGGAAAAGGGAAAAGCAAAAACCAGGACAACCGCCGTTACGGAACCCAGCCACGGAGAGGTGGCAGAGTGGTCGAATGTACCTGACTCGAAATCAGGCGTACGGTATCCCCGTACCGTGGGTTCGAATCCCACCCTCTCCGCCAGTATTTCAAGCACTTACGTGCTTTGCAGAGGCCCCGAAAGGGGCCTTTTGCTTTTCTGATGGTGGGGGGAATATCGCCCCGCCTCTGCCGATCAGCTCATTGCCACAGCGTTACAAAATAGTCCTTGCGACAGTGCAAATTCTGCACTATATTTGAGTCATGGCAGCACACGCAGCCAGCGGCGCCTCCCGCGATGAGGGGCAAGGACAGAAAATGACGACCACGCAAATCCGCAGCGCTCTAATCGCCAAGTTCGGTGCCCGCAAGTACCGCATCGTCTCCAACGGAGATATCCATGTCTACGGCACCATGCCGAACACCAACATCGAAGGCTGGTTCCTGTTCGGCCATCTGACTGACCACGACCTTTCCGACCGTCTCGCTTAACCGAGGACAGCCCGCTCCGGCGGGCCTTTCTGCCGAACAGGCAGCATCCCTTTTTGGAGTCGATCATGGAAAACATCACCATCAGCCGCGCCCTGCAAGATGCTCACACAGTTGAACGAGTCGTGGAACTCATCAATGCAGGAACGTGCGAAGGCGTGGATGTTCCGGGGGGGCATGAATTCACCCCCGAAATGCTGGCCGGACAATATGCATACTTCGCCGCTGAGGAACACGCAGGCGACCGCGACAATATCATTGGGCAATTGGAATTCATCGCTTCGGTTGGCGCGAATTTCGACGAGAACTCAGCAGCCGACTACGCGATGAGGCTGTACAAGGCTAGCAATGAGCAATAGGGCACGCCTTTTGGTGACGCCGGGCGGCGCCTGGCGTCTCTATCAGCACGCAGCACTCCCCGGCTGGGACATGCTTGGGACAGTGCAGCGAGGGGACGAAATAGGCGCTCTGGCGCGCAACAGGCAGACGGGCGTACTCGTCATGATGCGCGCTGGCGCAGCGTCCGTGCTTGATCAGCGCAAGGTCCAGGCGGCGCTTGAGGCTGCCAAGCATGCAAGCGCCTGAACTGATCGGCGGTCCCTACGTCGCGCCCCGGTGCCGCCCCGGCGACTGGATCGACGACGAAATTGACGGGCGGCTTGAGGTCGGCGGCTGGACCGACGCGCCGATTCCCTGGCCTCGCCGAAAAAAAACCGGCCGCGCGGCCCTGATCTTGACCGGGGAGCTGGCGCGCGCGGTGCGAACGGAAAGCGTCGCGGCCATTCGGCATCATTGGGGCGTCGGAGCGACAAAAGTATGGATGTGGCGGCGAGCCTTGGGCGTCGGCCAGACCACGCCGGGAACGCGCAAGCTCAAGCAAGAGCGCACCGGCGTCCCGCCCGAAGCTGCTGCGCGAGGCCGGGAACGCGCGGCATCTGCCGAAAGCCGCGCGAAGATTGCTGAGAAAAAGCGCGGCAAGCCTATGCACCCCACAACTGCGGCCGCGCTGTTCGCCGCTGCGAAAGCGCCCAAGCCGGCTGGCTGGGGGGAGCGGGCGAACGAATGGATGCAGCGAGCAAAACGCAATGACAGCAAATGATCTACGAGAGTGGCAAGCGCGCCATGGCTATACATACGACACCGCTGCCGTCGCCCTGGGCGTCAGTCGGCGGACATATGCGGGATACCTTGCGAGGGGCGAAGAGCTGCCGCGGCTGCTTGAGCTGGCGTGCAAGGCGCTTGATCTGATGTCGCTGCGTGACGACCTCGACAGCCAATCAAAAAACGGGGCCAAATTGCGCTAGGACTTGCCCGAAATATACTGTTTATTCATACAGTGTATTTGCCATGCCCTTCCGCCCTGCCCTGACCGCCGACCAGCTGCGCGAGATCCGCGAACGCCAGCCCTGGAACCCAGACGTCTTGACGCTACT
>NZ_JAGTJY010000320.1:0-2975 GCF_018195695.1 Achromobacter sp. Marseille-Q0513
GGCGAGCTGTGCATCACCGGGCCGGGCGTGGCGGCCGGCTACCTGGGGCGGCCCGAGCTGACGGCCGAGAAGTTCCTGGCCAACCCGCGTCCGCGCGGCGAGCACGATACGCGCATGTACCGCAGCGGCGACCTGGCGCGCATCGACGAGCAGGGCCAGATCCAGTGCCTGGGCCGTAGCGACGACCAGGTCAAGGTGCGCGGTTTCCGCGTCGAGCTGGGCGAGATCGAGGCGGCGCTCTATCGCCAGCCGGGCGTGGGCGCGGCCGCCGTCGTGCTGCGCGACCTGGCAGGCATCGAGCAGCTGGTGGCCTTCCTGGCGCCCGAGGGCGAGGCGCGGCCCGATCCGCACGCGCTGCGCGCCGGGCTGGCGCAGGAACTGCCGGCCTATATGATCCCGGCCCGCTTCGAGCTGGTGGCCGAGGTGCCGCGCCTGACGTCCGGCAAGATCGACCGCAAGACGCTCAAGGCGCGCGAGCTGGCCACGGCGGCCGAGCCCAGCGGCGAGGACGACCTGCCGGCCACCGCCGGCGAGCAGGCGCTGTTCGAGGCGCTGCGTCCGCTGTTTCCCGGCCAGCCGTTGCGGCTGGCCAGTGATTTCTTCCGTGACCTGGGCGGCCATTCGCTGCTGGCCGCGCGGCTGGTGTCCTCGCTGCGCAAGCATCCGCATTTTTCCGCGCTGACCATGCACGAGCTCTACCAGCATTCCACGCTGGCGGCGCTGGCGGGGCGGCTGGACGCGCTGGCGGCCGAGGCGGCAGCGGCGGCAGCGGCCGGCGCCGGCGCCGGCGCGGCGCGCGAGGCGGCGCCGGAGCGCGCGCCCGAGTGGCGCCGCTGGACTTGCGGCCTGGCGCAGCTGGCGGTGTTGCCCATCCTGATCGGCGTGCGCATGCTGATCTGGCTGACGCCGTTCTTCACCTATCACTACTTCACCGGCGACGAGGGCGATTCGGTCTGGCTCGCGGTGACGCTGTCGATCAGCAGCTACCTGGCCTGCAACCTGCTCAGCTTCGGCGTGGCCGTGGCCTGCAAGTGGGGCATCCTGGGCCGGCTCAAGGCCGGCCGCTATCCGCTGTATGGCTGGATGTTCTATCGCTGGTGGCTGGTCGACCGCATCATGGACATCCCGCCGGCGCACCTGCTGGCCGGCTCGCCGCTGCAGGCCTGGTACCTGCGGGCGCTGGGCGCGCGGATCGGGCAGGACACCGCCATCAGCCGCATCTCGGTGCGCGCCCCGGACCTGCTGTCCGTGGGCGACGGCGCCAGCATCGGCGCGGCGGTGAACCTGGAGAACTTCGAGGTGCGCGGCGGCGTCTGGGAAGTGTCGCCGATCCGCGTCGGCGTCAATGCCTACATCGGTTCCTACGCGGTGCTGCAGGGCGATGTCGAGATGGGCGACGACGCGCGCCTGGACGGCCTGTCGTCGCTGGCGCGCGGCGCGCGCATTCCGGCGGGGCAGATCTGGAGCGGCGCGCCCGCGCGTCACGATCCGCAGGCGCGCGCTCCCGAGCTGCCGCCCCGGCCCGAGCGCCACGGCCGCTGGCGGCGCCTGGACATGCTGGCCTATGCGCTGGGCGGCGCGGCCATCGCCGGCCTGTTCTTCATGCCGGTGTTCCCCAGCTTCGTGCTGATCGACTGGATCGACGCGCGCTGGCTGGACCTGATGGGCGCGCGCGCGTCCTGGCCCTATGCCTTCCTCTGCTACCTGTTGCTGGCGCTGCCGGCCAGCGCGCTGCTGCTGATGCTGACCATCCTCGTGTCGGCCCTGCTGCGCTGGGCGCTGCTGCCGCGCCTGTCGGGCGGACGCTGGCCGGTGTATGGCCAGATCTACCTGCGGCGCTGGCTGACCAACCAGATCCAGGAATCCAGCCTGAGCGTGCTGCACGGGCTGTACGCCTCGATCTACGCCGGCACCTGGTATCGCCTGCTGGGCGCCAAGGTCGGTCCCGGCACCGAGATCTCGACCGCCATGGGCATCGTGCCGGACATGCTGACCCTGGGCCGCGACAGCTTCATCGCCGACGGCGTGATGCTGGGCGACGAGGAAGTCGACCGGGGCTGGATGACCATGCGCCCGACGGTGATCGGCAACCGCAGCTTCGTCGGCAACGGCGCCTACGTGCCGGACGGCTCCGAGCTGCCCGACGACGTGCTGATCGGCGTGCAGAGCCGCGCCCCGGCCAATGCCCGCATGGCCAGCGGCCAGACCTGGCTGGGCAATCCGCCGCTGGCCCTGCCGGCGCGCGAGCAGACCGCCGGCTTTCCCGAGCACCTGACCTTCCGCCCCAGCCTGGGCCGCAAGCTGGCGCGCGGCGCGGTCGAGGGCATGCGCATGATCCTGCCGCTGGCGGTGGTCATCGCCGTGGGCTACCTGACGGTGATGAAAGTGATCCCGATGGCGGTCAAGCACGGCTTCGTGGCCGCCTTCGACGAGCTGATGCTGGCCGGCGTGCTGTACGGCATCGGCGCCTTCCTGTTCCTGGTGCTGCTCAAGTGGACGCTGATCGGCCGCTACCGGCCGCGCGCCGAGCCGATGTGGACGCCCTTCGTCTGGAAGAGCGAGGCCGTGACCAGCCTGTACGAGTCCATCGCGGTGCCGAACTTCTTCAATTTCCTGCGCGCCACGCCCTGGCTGCCGCTGGCGCTGCGCTGCATGGGGGCGCGCATCGGCAAGCGCGTGTTCATGGACACCACCGACGTCACCGAGTACGACTGCGTGACCATAGGCGACGACGCCGTGCTGCATGCCTGGTCCGGCCCGCAGACCCATCTGTTCGAGGACCGGGTCATGAAGATCGGCCAGGTCCGGATCGGCGCCGGGGTCAGCGTCGGGCCGCGCACCACCATCCTCTATGACACGCGGGTGGAGCAGGGCGCCGTGCTGGGGCCGCTGACGCTGGTGCTCAAGGGCGAGACCATCCCGGCCGGCCAGGCCTGGATGGGCAGTCCGGCCACGCCGTGGACGGGGCGCTGAGG
>NZ_JAGTJY010000321.1:0-2933 GCF_018195695.1 Achromobacter sp. Marseille-Q0513
GTGCCGGCGGGCTGCAAGCAGCGCGACGAGAACCGCGTGACGGCGCATGTCACCGGCACGCAGGCGTTCGGCCAGGCGGCCGTGCTGACGCTGGAGTCGCTGGATTACCTGAACGATGGCGAAGGCGGCTTGTACGCGCAGCGCGATGTCCTGCAGTCCTTTCCCGACGGCGGTCGGCTGGACACGGTGTGGCAGCGCCACTATGTCGACGGCCTGGGGCGCGTGGCGCTCGCCGCGACGCAAAGCGGCCGTGCGCAAGGCAATATCGCCGTATTGACCACCTATGCCGCTTGCGGCAAGCCGGCAAGCCGCAGCCTGCCGTTCTTCGAGGCGAACCTGACGAAGGCGGTGGCGCCGTGGAAAGTGACCTGGTCCTACGATGCGCAGGGCAGGCCGCTCAGGCAGGACACGCCGGTCGGCAGGAATGGCGGCGAGTCCTCGGTCACGACCTGGGAATACCGCGCCGGCCAACGGGAGATCGTCACGGAAGCGGCCGGCACGCCACAGGCCTATGTGCGGGAAACGGCGGCGCATTTCTTTCACGGCGAGTTGCGCCAGGTGCGCGCCGACGGCGGCGCCGGAGGCAGGGAGCAGACCCGGTTCGTCTACGACGCGCTGGGCCGGATGCTGCGCGCCACCGATCCCGCGGGCGTGGTCAATACCATCGGCTATGACTCGTTGAGCCGCAAGACGCGCTACGACAACCCGGACCAGAACACGACGGGCCACGGCTACGCCCTGAGCTACCTGCATGATGCCGGCACGGGCATGCTGGCGTCGATCACCGACGCGGCGGGCGGCGTCGAACGCTACGCCTACGACGCGCTGGGACGTGTCACGCGCCGTGGCCTGTCCGACGGGCGCGAGATCAGGCAGACCTACGACGACGCCTCGGTCAATGGCAACGGCAAGCTGGCCACGGTGACGATCCTGGCGGCCGATGCGTCCGCGGAGCTGTCGCGTCGCCACGCCTACGACTGCTATGGCAATACCTGCGGCGAAACCACGGAGATCGCCGGCGCGCCGGCGCCCTTCGTCATGGCCGCGACCTTCGATCCCTTGAAACGACGGGTGTGGCAGCGCTATCCGGACGGCAGCGCGCTGCAGCGGTATTACACCTATGGGGTGATGGAGTGGCAGAAGCTGGATGGCGCGTTGCTCTTCTATCCGTTGGAGCGGGCCTCGGCCACGGGCAATCCGGGCAAGGTGGACCTGAGCGAGCGGCTCAGCGCGGAATATAAGTACAGCCCGCTGGGCCTGCGCTACAGCGAACGGATCGTGGTGGATGACGACGCGCCCCGTTTGTCATTTTCGATGGAATACGATCCGCTCGGGCAGCTGCTGCGCGAAACCGAGAGCGTCATGCAGCGCAGCGAGTCCTTCGCCTATGCCGACAGACGCCTGGTGGCGGCCGAGGTGCCGGGATTTCCCGGCGGCAATGGCCGTTATGCCTATGGCCCCGGCGGTGACCTGCTGTCCAAGGACGGCAGGCAGTATTCCGACTACAACGGTCATTTCGCGCGCTTGATCCGCGTGGGCGATGCGGTGGTCTGCCGCGCGACGCAGGATGCCTGCGGGCGCACCGCCAGCCTCGAGACCGATGGCGGCACGCTCGCCTTCGGCTATGACGGGCTCGGACGCCTGGCGCGCGTGACGCGCAACAAAGAGCTGCTGCGGCGCATCTGGTCGGACGAACGCGGGCGGCGCGTGAAGGAAACGCGGGCCGACGGCAGCACGGTCTACTACGTGGGACAGGCCTATCAGGAGCAAGTGGGCCGCGACGGCGAGGTCCGGGTCGTGAAGACCATGGTCGACCGGCTGGGACAGGCCGCTTGCCTGCTGACCCGGGGCGGCGTGGTTCAGCGCTACTACTTGCGACGCGATCGCAAGGGCAACATCACGCATCGCTTCGACCAGAACGGCGTGCTGCTGTCCAGCACGGCCTACGACGGCTTCGGCCTGCCCCTGCCGGCATCGGGCGAGCTGTTGCGCTACGAAGGCCGGATCTGGGACGCCGAGACAGGCCTGTACGACTTTGGCGCGCGCGGCTACGACCCCGCGGCCGGCAGGTTCCTGACGCCGGACACGCGGCTGGGATCGAGCCGTCCCGAACGCGCCGATGTCTGGAACCGCTACGCCTTCGAGCTCAATTGCCCGCTCAATCACATCGATCCGACCGGGCATTTCAGCTGGAGCCTGTTCGGGATGTACCTGGGCATGGCTGCCTTGACGGTGCTGGGCGTGGCCGCGTCGGCGGTGACGGCCGGGGCCTCCGATGCCGCCGTTGCCAGCCTGGACACGGCGGTCGAAGGCGATGCCGACATCGCAGGGGGACAGCTTGCCTCGGCGGCCGAGCGCCAGAGCGGCGCATCCCTGGCCAAGACCGTCGCCACCAAGATGATGGTGGGCGCGACCGGAGGCGCCATCAGCGGCGCGGCGACCGGAGCGGGGACTTCCGGCCTGGACTACCTGGCGAAGGCGGGTGGCGCCTGGAACTGGTCGGACCTGTCGCGCGCCATGCAGACCGGCGCGACGTCAGGCGCCGTGTCGGGATGGCTCGACGGATTCGTGTCTCCGATCATTCCCGCCGCGACGGAGAACGGCATACTCAAGGTGCTGGCCGGCGCGGTCGTGAGCGCCGGGGCGGATGCCGCCGGGCTGGAGGCCGCGTCCTACGCGATGGATCATCAAGGCGCTTCGGGCGCGGAGCTGGGCCGGGAGATCTGGTCCGGGGCCGTCAAGGGCGTGGTGCATGAGAATGTCGACATGCTGATGGAAGATGACGAGGCGGAAGCGCCGCTTGGGGGCGCGCCGCGGCACTCCGTGGCCCACCCTGGCGCGGGTCGAGGCGAGGGCTCGGGCTCCGCGCTGCGCGCCGCCCGCATCGGCGCCGTGGCGGGCATGGGCGGGGTCGGGGTCGATGTGCTCATGAT
>NZ_JAGTJY010000322.1:0-2906 GCF_018195695.1 Achromobacter sp. Marseille-Q0513
GCCATGCCCGCAGACACCGCCGCAGCCGCCCGCCCCGCTCCGCCCTCGACCCCGGACGCGCAGCGCGCGGCACGGATGATTCCCTTCATCGTGGGCTGCGCGCTCTTCATGCAGATGCTGGACGCCACCGTGGTGGCCACCGCGCTGCCGGCCATGGCCCGGGCCCTGGATTCGACCCCGGTGCGGCTGAACGTCGCCATCACTTCCTACCTGCTGTCGGTGGCCGTGTTCGTGCCGGTCAGCGGCTGGGCGGCCGACCGGTACGGCGCGCGGCGCGTGTTCGTGGCCGCCATCGGCCTGTTCACCCTGAGTTCCGTCGCCTGCGCCCTGGCCCAGGACCTGCCGCAGCTGGTCCTGGCGCGCATCGTGCAGGGCATGGCCGGCGCCATGATGGTGCCGGTGGGCCGCATCATCCTGCTGCGCACGGTGCCCAAGCAGGATCTGCTGAAGGCCATGTCCTTCCTGTCCATTCCGGCGCTGCTGGGGCCGGTGATCGGGCCGCCGCTGGGCGGTTTCATGGTCACCTACATGTCCTGGCACTGGATCTTCCTCATCAACATCCCGATCGGCGTGCTGGGCATCGCGCTGGTGCTGCGCTATGTGGCCGAGATCCGCGAGGAAAGCGCGCCCGGCCTGGACTGGCCGGGCTTCCTGCTGAGCGCGGCCTGTCTGGCCATGCTGGTCAGCGGCTTCGAGGCCATCGGCCGCGACATCATGCCGTTGCCCGCGTTGCTGGGCCTGCTCGCCGCCGGCACCGCCTGCGGCCTGCTCTACGCCTGGCATGCCAAGCGCGTCGAGCATCCCATCATCGACCTGTCGCTGATGAAGATCCCCACCTTCGCCATCTCCACGCTGGGCGGCAACCTGTGCCGCTTCACCGTGGGCGCCACGCCTTTCCTGCTGGCCATGCTGCTGCAGGTGGGCTTCGGCCTGACGCCGTTCTCGGCCGGGCTGATCACCTTCGCCAGCGCCGCCGGCGCCTTGCTGATGAAGTTCGTGGCCACGCCCATCGTCAGGCACTTCGGCTTTCGCCGCGTGCTGACCGTCAACGCGGTGCTGGCCGGCGCCTTCGTGGCCGCCAGCGCCGCCTTCACGCCCACCACGCCGGTCTGGCTGATGATCGCCGTGCTGCTGGTCGGCGGCTTCTTCCGCTCGCTGCAGTTCACCGGCGTAAATACGCTAACCTATGCCGATATCCCGCCGGCCAAGATGAGCCGCGCCAGCAGCTTCGCTGCCATGGCGCAGCAGTTGGGCATCAGCCTGGGCGTGGGGGTGGCCGCCGTCACGCTGAACGTCAGCATGACCTTGCGCGGCGCCGAGACGCTGGCCATACGCGACGTGGTCGCGGGTTTCATCGTCATCGGCCTGATGTGCGCGGCCTCGGTTTTCTCCTTTAGACGCCTCGAGCCCATGGCCGGGGCACACCTGAACGGCGCAAAGCAAAGTGACGACGAATGAGTTTGTCCTCGCCCTGGACCAGGGCACGACCAGTTCCCGGGCCATCGTGTTCGACCGCGACGGCGTGGTGCGCGGCGTCGGCCAGCGTGAATTCCACCAGCACTATCCCCGGCCGGGCTGGGTCGAGCACGATGCCGGCGAGCTCTGGCACAGCCAGCTCGACGTGGCGCGCGAGGCGCTGCGCAACGCCGGGGCCACCGCGGCCGACGTGGCCGCCATCGGCATCACCAACCAGCGCGAAACCACGCTGATCTGGGAACGCGCCACCGGCCGCCCGCTGGCGCGCGCCATCGTCTGGCAGGACCGCCGCACCGCGCCGCTGTGCGACCGGCTGCGCGCCGACGGGCACGCCGATTTCCTGCAGTCCCGCACCGGCCTGGTGCTGGACGCGTACTTCTCCGGCACCAAGCTGTCCTGGCTGCTCGACCACGTGCCCGGCGCGCGCCAGATGGCCGAGCGCGGCGAACTGGCCTTCGGCACCGTCGACACCTGGCTGGTGTGGCAGCTGACCGGCGGCGCGGTGCACAGCACCGACCCCAGCAACGCCTCGCGCACCATGCTGTTCGACCTGCACACACAGGACTGGAACGACGAGATCCTGGCGCTGCTGAACATCCCGCGCAGCGTGCTGCCCGACATCGCGCCAAGCAGCGCGGTGATCGGCAACGCCCTGCCCGAATGGCTGGGCGGCGCCATCCCCATCGCCGGCGTGGCCGGCGACCAGCAGGCCGCCACCTTCGGCCAGGCCTGCTTCACGCCCGGCATGGCCAAGAACACCTACGGCACCGGCTGCTTCATGCTGATGAACGTCGGCGACAAGCCGGTGCGCTCGGCCAACAACCTGCTGTCCACCGTGGGCTGGGGCCTGCCCGATGCCGGCTCGCGCGGCTCCTGGAAGCCCGCCTACATGCTGGAAGGCGGCGTGTTCGTGGCCGGCGCGGCGGTGCAGTGGCTGCGCGACGGGCTGGGCATCATCCAGCGCTCGGAAGAGATCGAGGCGCTGGCCGCCAGCGTTGCCGACACCGACGACGTGTTCATGGTGCCGGCCTTCGCCGGCCTGGGCGCGCCGCATTGGGACCCATACGCGCGCGGCACCCTGGTCGGACTGACGCGCGGCACCACGCGCGCGCATATCGCCCGCGCCACGCTGGAATCCATCGCGCTGCAAAGCGCCGAGCTGCTGACCTGCATGAACGGCGACAGCGGCATCGCCCTGACCGAGCTGCGCGTGGACGGCGGCGCGGCGCGCAATGACCTGCTCATGCAGATGCAGGCCGACCTGCTGGGCGTGCCCGTGGTGCGCCCGCGCGTATCGGAATCGACCGCGCTGGGCGCGGCCGGCCTGGCCGGCCTTGCCGTGGGCTTCTGGTCCGGCCAGGACGAGTTCGCCTCCAAGTGGCAGGCCGAACGGACCTTCGAACCGGCTTGGCCGGAATCGGTGCGCGCGG
>NZ_JAGTJY010000323.1:0-2817 GCF_018195695.1 Achromobacter sp. Marseille-Q0513
CGGCGCGCGGCGCGGTGCGATGCCCCGCCGCCCCTCGGCCGCGTCGGGGGCGTAGCGGAAGTCGGGGCCGCCCAGCGCGGTGGCGGCGTCGCCCTGCGCCTGTGGCGTGTCCGTCTCGGGCAGCGGCTGGACGGCGAACAGGTCACGGATCGCGTCGAGCTGTCCGCGCGCGCCGCGCAGCGCGTCGCCGTAGCCGGCCACTTCCAGCAACGGATCGATGTAGCGTCCCACCAGTAGCAGGGCGACGATGGCGCCGATCACGTCAGGCGTCGCCATGGCGCCGCCCAGGCTGCCGTTCAGCCACACGGCCGCCGCGACCAGCAGCGCGGCGAACACGGCCTGGATCGCCCACACGTTCAGCACCGCCGCCAGCGAGGACAGGAAGATCAGCCGCGTCGCCGATTGCCGTTGCCGGTCCACCGCCTGCTCCAGGAAGCGCATGCCGCCGCCTTCGCCGTTGAAGGCGCGCAGCACCGATTGCGCCTGCGAGAACTCCACCATGCGCTGGCTGGCGCCGGCGAAGCGTTCATGGAACGCGCCGTCCGCGTGCCGCGCCAGCCGTCCGGTCAGGAACAGCACGCCGGCCAGCAGCGGCAGCGCCGCCAGCGCGATCAGCCCCAGCTGCCAGTGCAGGGCAAACAGGGCGGCGACGATGACGAAGGGCGTCACCAGGCCGCCGATCACCGGCGTGAACACATGCGCGGGCAATTGGGCCACGGCCATCGTGCCTTGCGTGACGATATGGGACAGGCGCGCCGTGTTCTGCGGCGTGAACCAGCCCACCGGCAGGCTGGCCACATGGTCGCCCAGGCGGTGGCGCGCGGTTTGCAGCACCGTGGTGCCGACGCGCACGCCGGCCTGTTCGACCCGGCGGCGCCAGGCCCAGCAGGCGACCACGCCCGCCAGCAGCACGGCCAACCAGCGCGCGGCGTCGCCGAGGTTGCCGGCCAGCAGCCGCGAGAGCAGCGGCGCCAGCGCGGCGATGGTCAGGCCGCAGAGCAGGCCGTGCGCCACGGCCATCCAGGCGTAGCGGCGGAAGACGGGCGCGTCTTCGCCCAGCAGTTGCAGGAAGGTTTTCAGCATGAGAATTCCGGGAGATGCGCGGGCGCCTCGTAGCCACCCATGGCCCAGAGGCGCGCGTAGCGGCCCTGTTGCGCCAGCAGTTGCGCATGCGTGCCGTGTTCGGCGATGACGCCGCCGTCCAGCACCAGGATGCGGTCGGCGTGCATCACGGTGTCGAGCCGGTGCGCGATCACCAGCAGCGTGCGGCCCTGCGCGAAGCGCGACAGGGCATCCTGGATCGCGACTTCATTGCCGGCGTCGGCGGCGGCCGTGGCCTCGTCCAGCACCAGCACGGGCGGATCCAGCAGCACGGCGCGGGCGATGCTCACGCGCTGGCGTTCGCCGCCCGACAGCAGGGCGTCTTCGCCGACCACGGAGTCGTAGCCGCGCGGCAGCGCCAGGATGCGTTCGTGGATGTTGGCGGTGCGCGCGGCGTCCTCGATCTCTGCCTGGCTGGCCGAGGGCCGGCCCAGCGCGATGTTGTCGCGCACGCTGGCGTGGATCAGGCGCACGTCCTGCAGCACGAAGCCGATGCGGCGGTACAGCGCCGTGCTGTCGAGCTGTCGCAGGTCGGCGCCGCCCAGCGTGATGCGGCCGCTGGTGGGGTCGAAGAAGCGCAGCAGCAGCCGCGCCAGCGTGGATTTGCCCGCGCCCGACGGGCCGACGACGGCCGTGACCGTGCCGGGCGCGAGCGTGAAGCTGAGGTTCGACAGCGCCTGATGCTCCGGGCCGTAGGCGTAGCTGACGTCCTCGAAGCGGATTTCCTGGCCGTCGGGCTGCTGCTGTTGGCCGGGCGCGGGGACGTCCAGCGTGGGCGTTTGCAGCAGCGCCTGCACGCGCTGGGCCGCGCCCGCCGCGCCGCCCAGGTCATGCAGCAGCGTGTGCAGCAGCAGCATCGGCGCGCAGATGCCCGGCGCGACCAGCGCGAAGGGCAGCACGTCCAGTGGGGCCATCCAGCCCAGATGCGCGTACAGCAGGCCGAATGCCAGCACCAGGCCCAGCACCGTCACCGGTGCGATCATCGCGTGGGCATGGGCCATGGTGCCCACCAGCGGACGGGCGAAGGCGGCGAAGGCGCGGGCGAAGCCGTCGACCGCCTCGCGATAGCCGCCATGCGCGCGGCCGCTATCGCCGAAGGCCTTGATCACGGGTATGCCGTTGACGAACTCGACCGTGGCGCTGTTGATGCGGCCGAGCCGTTCCACGAACTCCTGCATGTGCGCGCCGCTGGCCTTCATGGCGCGGCGCAGGAACAGGAAGAAGCCCGGAAACGGCAGCAGCGCGACGATGGCCAGGCGCCAGTCCATGGCGAACAGGTAGGCCGCCGACGCCACGATGGCGCCCGCCGCGCGTCCCACGGCGGTGTAGAAGTGCGCGGTCAGGCTGTGCAGGGTGGCGATGTCGTCCTGCAGCACCTGCTTGACCTCGCCCGAGGCGCGCTGCGTGAACCAGCCCAGCGGCACCTGGGACAGCCGCCGCGCGGCGGCCAGGCGCAGGTGATGGGTGAGGCGGTTGTCGGCCAGGTGGGCGGCCAGCTCGCCGGCCAGGATCAGCGTCATGCCCGCGAACAGGCTGACCACGCTGGCGATGACCAGCGTCCAGATGTCGCCACTGGCGCCGCCCAGGGCGATCTGCGCGATCCGGACCATGCCCGCCAGCGGCGCCAGCGTCAGCGCGGTGCCGGTCGCGGCCAGCGCCGCCGCCAGCATCAGGCGAGCGCGGATGGGCGCCAGGGCCCAGCGGATCGGGGAGGGA